>JACKBL010000010.1 GCA_020634515.1 Ardenticatenales bacterium
TAAGCAGCTTCGTAGTCTTGTCGTTGATAGGCGACCATTCCCAGACTATAAACGGTTTTGCCGGCAGCATACCACCCAAATAGCGCCCGATTGACATCAGAAGTTGGCGAAATCTCCCGTGGACCACCATCGCCAACCAACTCCTGTACCGCCTCCTTAACCGCTTCGACATCCGGCAGAGGGGTCATTTCTGTTTTTTGCACGGCCAGACTTTGCCGATACCAGTCTTCCGCTATTGCGTATTTGCCGATATTTTGATTGAGCAAGCCCAACTGGTGCATCACGACACCAACAGAATGATCGTCTTTCACCATTTGCCAGTGGTGCAAAAGTTCATGATAAATTGCTTCCGCCGTCTCCCAATCTCCCATATCCAATTTCATATTGGCGTAATGTTGTCGAAACGTTTGGACAGCATCCTCATCTTGCGCATTCTGCGCGGCGACGATCATTTGCGGCAAAAGATCGTTCAAAATTGACCAATATCCTCGGACACGCAAGTAGCCTTTGGTTGGGTCGCAAACGCTCCAACCAAAACGGACAACGTGTTGCCAAAGGGAACAAGATACAGCATTGTCGATAGCGGATAGGATATTATGATGTTCTTCTTCCAGGATACTGTAGTCTTCATCGATTGCTCGCGGATACGTCTCCGCATACGCCAAGTAGTAGGTAAAGTGGTCGGGAATCTTATCTGCGTAATAAGCCGGCCAAGATTCATCTTCTATTTCAGGCATCGTTATCCCCATTTTTTAACAATGTCAGAAAGAACGAAGTAGTGGGTGAGTTGATGAATCGTGTACCGTTTTTCCCGTAGTCCCTGGGAAGGGTCGACGAGAGACATGAAGATGAGGTTTTTAAGTGCCGGCATAAACTGCCCCTCATCCACCTTGCTCACTATTTGAATCGCCGTGCGCGTTCCCCCGATTTTTACAGAGAAGACGGACATAGTGACAAGGACTTTTCGCGCCGCCAGAGAGAGCAAATCCCAGGAATGCTTGAAAACAAACCGGTAAAATTCCCGATCTGGTTCTTCAAATCTCGCGTCGACCAAGATCTGCAAGACGTCATCCATTGACGTATAAAAAATCTGCCCGACCACCAGTTTCATTGCCAGTGGCGCTCCCCCGGTAACGTTATGAATTTGCTCTAACGTCCTTTCGCCAGCGTGAAAAACGGCATCGATTCCTTTTAGTTTGCTTTCCGCGCGTAAAAAAAGAAGGCCTTCATCCAGAGGGAAACCGCCCAGGCGGACGGGAGTGACAAGTGGATGTGGAATAAAGTGGCGACTGGTAATCAGCAGTTGGCTTTGCCCCCTGATCTCCAGCACGTCGTCAAGGAGTTGAGCGGCGTTTTCAACCGTCTCCAGGTTATCCAATACGATAAGTACGGGCGTCTGTGAAAGCAGATATTTGACGGCGCTCAGCTTTTGCGTAAAGGGCATCTGCGGGATGTCGAGTTGACCACATTGTCGGCCAATATCGCTGAGAAGCTGGTCAAAACTGTAATCAGATACTTCGATTTTCTCGATACCTGTATCTACGAATCTTTCGGTCTTGGCGCTTGTCCAAACCACAAACTCGAATAAACCTTTTTTCAGAGCCTGTTCCACTGCTTCCCGCGCCAGGGCCGTTTTGCCAATACCGCCTAAGCCGACGATGTATAATGCCGGCATCTTCTGCCTCGCTTCAAATCCCGTAAACAACCGCGCCAGTTCTCTTTCGCGCCCAATGAGTTGCGGGTAGATTTTTGCCGGCAATTGCAGCAACGGCTCGTGAGGAGTTACCTTTTCGTCAATTAACCGGTCTATTCCCCTGTCAGCAACTGTAACGTCGTTTCGCCAGAAGGCTGAAGTTTTCGTTGGTTCTAAAGGATTACCAGGCTTCTCAAATGCCGGCACGTCTACCCCAACCCAAGACTCACTTATCCGTCCGATTTCCTCGTCATTCAGTCGCCGATAGCCGCCGGTAGCCAGCAGGCGATTGGCTTCTAATAAGGTGGCAATACCACCGCATTTGACAAGTACCTGGACCAAACCCACCAGCACGTCACGCTTATCGTGCCGTATCGTCTCCTCCCCCCGCTCCCAATTGCTAATACGCACATCTGAATAGCCAGGAACCCCGGCCACGACGTCCAGCAATTCCGCCAGCCGCTCCTGAGTAAGATGCCCTCCCCTATCAGGATCCGTGCAATTGCGCCGACATCGCCACAATAACTGTCCAAAAGGAGGGCGTTTTATTTCCTCCACCATCTTTATCCCTCAAATTAAAAGATTTCTTAAATCTACTTCTTGATTTTCTAAAGCGAATTTTCAATTTCCCGCATTCATTGCGCTCTGCTCCTGCTCTATATTGAGAAGCGTAACGCGCAACGGGAATGGCCATTCCTCCGCGCACTTTATCAACCACAAAGTGCAAACGAGGAAAAAATGAAAACCCTTGACCAACTCATCACGTTCCTGCGGAACCACGTTCACCAGCTTCAGTACGCATGGTTGCTGTTCAGTCTGCTGCTCAGTTACCATAGCGATCCCACCATATTTATAATGACGCTGGTCGGCAAATTGCTGCTGCATCTGCCTCTTAGCCCACGACAGCGCAAGATCGCCATGGCCCTGTTATTCGTCACCGTCCTCCTGGTGCTGCTGGTAAGAATCGCGTTTGCCGATTGCGTACCGGCTGATGGGCACACCTGCACTCTATCTATTGTCGGGTAAACCAGGTTAATCGCCCGTTCTAAAGAAGAGGCTGGTTCGCCAGCCTCTTTTTCTTTTAACCATGCGATAGTTGACTTCTCGCGTCTTCTACTCTTTGCATTAACTTTCTGGCCCACAAATCGTTCGGATACTGCTGTAACAACACGGCGGCCTTGTCATAGACTTCTCTGGCATCCGCCGACCGCTGCCGCGCGCGAAAAACATCTCCCAATGTTTTCAAGCTGTTAGCCAATTGCAGCATTTCTCCAGATGCCTGCCAGACTTCCGTCGCCTGACGGAGAAAAGCGGTGGCGTTTTCATAATCCTTCTCCATCAGGCAAACATTACCCAGATTGTTCAATGATATGCCAAGATAAAGGACATGCCCAATCCGACGTAAAAAGGCCAGGTCAATGGTTCGAAAAGCAGTTCCTGCCTGGGCGACATTCCCCATTTCAAAATGAATGGTCCCTTCGGACAAAGCGATCATGACCCTATCCAATTCGCTATCTGTTCCTGTCAGGGCAGTCTTTGCCTCCGCAAAATAGCGTAGCGCCACCTCGGGGTCCCCGCGAGCTTGCCACGTATTGCCTAAATTGTTGAGCGTGCGGGCCAGTTCAACCGGCCGATTCAGTTTTCGCCAACGTTGGGCGGAGTCGCCGAGATATTTAACGGCCGCTTCATAATCCCCTTGCGCCCGCACCGCCAGACCCAGGAGTTCCAGGCTGGAGGCTACTTCTTTTCCATGTGGTTCTTGTTGGGTAAAAATCGCCAACGCCTGCCCGGCCTGTTCCGCGGCAACGGCGAAATTTCGCTGCCGATAGTAGACACGGCCTAGATTAGCAACCGTGTGACCTATGCCCGGTTCATCCTCCAGATGCATCGTTAACGACAACGCCTCCTGGTGGGCGACCATGGCATCTGGTAGTTGGTGCGCCAACTGGTACAACACGCCCAGCTGATTCAGCAACGCCGCCCGGACCACTCCCTCATTGGCGGAAACAAGTTGCTTGAGCAAAGGTAGCCACTCGTGCCAATAGCCGCGCTGTTGACAAAAAGTAAGCAAACATCGCGCCAGGGCATGCCAGGAAGGTTTCACGGTTGTCCCGTGCGTCTCTGGCGGCAAACTCAAACTAGCCATGATTGCCTGATAGATATTGTATCGTTCTTCTGCCGGGAAATGCCATTCCGTCGCTGTAAATTCGACCGTCAAGGTATGCCAATAGTGGAGGTTAGCGAGAATGTGTTTTGTATGCCACGCTTTATTTGCATCAGAATGGTACAACCGATTCCGCAAAAATTGGTATGTCAACTGATGAATGCCATAACGCCGTTCCTGAGTTGTACCGCGTGGTTCCAGTAATGATTTTTCAATCAATGTTGTAATGGTCGGCCAAAAATCCGTTTCCGCTAAGCCACTCACAGATTGTAACTGTTCTGGTTGGGCGCCAATCTGTGCCACGAGCAACATCGTCATCAGCAATTGCTGCTCATTTTCCGTCAGCGACTGCCAGAGACGCAGGTAGATATTCTCATAAAGATGCGTTATTTGTCCTTGCTGATCGCGTTGCCAACCATCTAGTAGCCAGGCCCATGAGTAATTCAAGGCAAGTCTGGTCGCCAATCGCAACGCGAGCGGATGTCCACCTATCACCTGGTAAATGCCTACCAATACATTCTCTGTTTCTGGGGTCAGCACATTTGCGCCACTCATGCCGGCATAATAACGCAGCAACTCCAATGCATCTTTCTGTGTCAAAGCCCTCATTGCATGGAGATAGGCATTAGCCTCTGGCGGCGGCTGCGTACGCGCAGTTACCAGGAACCTTGAAGTCCCACTCAGAAATTGCAACCGATCGTAGAAGCCAGCGCTACTCGTGACTGAAGGCAAGTCGTCTAATACCAGCAAATGCGGTTGCGAGTTAAGGATATAACGAACTTGTGCAAGATATCGCCGGGGATCACCTGGGGTAGGCGATTCAGGGATTAGGGCATTAAGCAGCAATGCCGGCAGCAACGAAACAGCCTCATCTGGTTCCATGTGGGCAGGAAATACCCCGGATGCCAACCAGATAACCTGCGTAAACCTATCTCCTGCTGTTAATCGGCGGGCCACGGTATCCGCCAAAGCCGTTTTCCCCATTCCCCCTAATCCATAAATACACACAACCCCTGGCCCCTGTGCCGAAATCAGTTGCTCCTGGAGCGCCTGAACAATGACCTCCTGTCCCACAAACCGCGTATATGTCGGAGGTGGCAGAGCGTTCTCAACGGAAACGAAATTCGACGTTACCCAACTCTCCTCCCCCCATCGCGCGTCGATATCCTTCCGTTCCGCCGCATCCAATGGGCGGTAATTACCAACTCCCAGCCATTGGGAGGTCTCATTAACTGACAGGACACCTCCATATTCATACAACACTTTGATCAAAGCAATTAACGTTGCTCGATCATCCTTGTGGATCTGATACCGACCTCGCTCCCAATTACTAATAGTCGCTCCCGACAAACTATCCATCCCTAAACGCTCCGCCAAAAGATGCGCCAGTCGTTCCTGACTCAGCGGGCGACCTGTTCCGATCTCTCGCGCACGTTGGCGAAAGTAACGAAGCGTTGACCCGAATTTACTCATAAAGATTCTATCCCACTATGCGAGAGCATCTTAAGCATACCTCAAGATTTCTTAAGCGCTTGTCTCTTCTTTGATCACTCCCTCTACCCTAACATGAAGACAGTCATGACTAATTGTCTAAGTTAACCACATTTGTTGATCAGCAGAATCCCACACCGCCAGGTCAGCAATGGGAATTAGCTTAGACCACAACAATAAATCGCTCACTTGAGTGCCTTGCAAGGGAATCACCCCGGTGATTCTGACCGGTCACATTCGATGAGCCTTCACCCTGATGGAGGTCATCAATGGTACTCAAGCAAGTTCGCAACGTTCGTCGCAATCTGGTTCTGGCCGCCGTGGCCCTCGCGCTCTCCTTAGGTCTGGCCTTCGGCCCCGTCACCGGACACGCCAGCGCCGAATGCATCCCGGCAAACCCTGCCACATGCCCCGGCTAATAATACAATGACCCGACCTGCTCCGGCAGTCAGGTCCACATCGGCTCGATGATAAAAAGCCTGGCGGCGGTGTCCACCAGGCTTTTAATCTATTGACTATTCGTCCAGCAGCCGCCGTCGCCGATCCCGGAAACGAGGGAGTATATATTGTCCGATTGCCGTTTCCGCCACCTGTTCCAGGTTCTCAATGGCCTGATTGTACAGGTTAACCGCGGCCACCCTGTCCCCTCTCGCCACCAGTACGCCCGCCAATGTACCCTGCGCATTTCCCAACTGCCCCGGATCGTCCATCCGCTCGTACAGGGCTATGGCGTCGCGCAGCGCCGCTTCCGCCTCGTCCAACTGCTCCAGTTTCAGCAGCACCGTGCCCATATTGACCAGCCAATTGCCCTGCAGCGACCAATTCTCTGTTTGTTGCAAGTAAAGCGTGTTCACGCGGCGGAACACCTGCTCCGCTTCATTCGGTCGCTCCAGCGAATCATACAACGTACCGAGAGCCAGATACAGATTCGTCTTGTCCATCTCGCTATTGGTATTGGACAACCGCTCGTCCGCCTCCTGCATACAGGCCAGCGCCTTCTCCAGTTCCCCTTGGTACCAATACGTGTTCCCCAACACAACCAGAATCCGGGTTGCATCCAACGGTCTCCGCGCGCGCCGCCACATGGCTACAGCCAGGGTCAGCCGTTCTTGAGCCACGGCAAAATCCGCGCGCGCCTGCGCCACCGTGCCCAGTATATCATAGGCTCCGGCCACCCACTTTGGAGCCGCCTCAAGTTGTTGGAAAATACGTAGGGCCTCAAGGCCATGTTCCTCGGCGGCGGCGTAGTTGCGCTGTTCATAATCCACGTGGGCCAATTCCAAGAGAGCTTCCGCCCTGGCCTGTTCATCTCGCGCCGATGTCGCTATCGTCAACGCGCGCCGGTGCTCCGCCCGCGCCGCCGCAAAATCATGGCTGCGGCGATAAAGCTGACCCAGGCGGTTGCGTAGTTTCGCCTCCATCCACGGGTGTGGTTTCCGCTCCTGGCGCAGCGCCAGGTTCATGACGGGAATCCAGTCTTGCCAGTAGCTGCCGTTGTCCACCAGGTCAAAAAGCTGCAATGCCAGTTCCGTCGCCTGCTCGCTTGTCTGCAACACGCCCAGCCCATAGCGTACCGCCTGGTACAGGTTCTCGCGTTCCTGTTCCAGTTCATCCATGCGGTTCTCCGCAGCGTCGCTTACTCGTCTCCCCCAATAGAGCAAATTGGCTTGAATGCCGCGCACAAAATGGGGATTGGGATTCATATCGCCTCCATTTCCCACTGATTGACAATGTCATTCAAGAATGTCTCCGTGAGCCGATGAATGCCATAACGCTGCTGCTTGAACGTGCCCCGCGCTTCCAGGAGATTGCGTTTTGTCAGCTCGTCAACGGCCCGGCGCAGGCGTTCCGGCGACAGCTTACTTACCTCCTGCAATTGGGTCAGTGCGCCGCCGGTGGCGCGAGACACCAGGGGCATGATTTGTAGCAATGTCTGAGCGTCCTCGGACAAGGCGTTCCAGGCGCTCTGGTAGATGCGGCGATACATTTGGTCTGTCTGGTCTATATGCCCGTGGGCGAGATCGTCAAGTATGATGGCGAGGGAGAAACGATCCGCCAGGCCTACAACCAGCTTCAGCGCCAGAGGGTTGCCACCGGTCACTCCATAAATGAGATCCATGTCTGCCCGCGTCACCGCGCGCAATTGCTCCAACCCACTGCACTCTGCGTGAAAACGCAGCAGGGCCGCCGCATCCGTCAGACTCAACTCGGTCAGGGGTTGGCAGAATATGGTCTGCTCACCCTGGGGACGACTACGGGTGGTGAGTAGGAATTTCGACGGTTCGGCAAGCTGCCGCAACCGGGGTAGCAAGTAGCTTACGTCGGCTTCTTCCTCCAGGTTGTCGATGATAACGAGGGATGGCTCTTCTTTGAGGCGGGCGCGGACGAGAGACTCTCGTTCGGCGGGCATCGTCTTATTCGAGTCGTTGAGTTGCATCTGACGCACAAGCTCGTGGAGCGCCTGGTCATACGCCAGCTTAGGCATGGCCCTGGCTCCACTCATGCTGTGAACTTCGTGCCGCACCCAGTAGACGCGCTGAAAACGCAGCGCGCGCAGCGCCCGCCGCGTGACACTGTCGGCAAGGGCTGTTTTGCCAATGCCGCCGATCCCGGATGCGGCCAGGAGCCAGGCTCCATCGGTACGCAGCAATTGCTGCAACAATCGCTCCTGGGCATCGTCGAAGCCAAAGAGCTGTTCGTAGCTGGCTGGCGGCAGGTTGGCTTCCAGTGAGCGGGAGAGCAGGTAGCGCATCGCGGCCTCCCTCTCGCAAAGAATGGCCGTTAGCTGCTTGATGCCGGCAGATTGCACCCGACTGACCGCAAATTCCCCTATTTCCGTCTCATGGCCCACGGCCACCAGCGTTTTCCCCTGTACAAAACGGCTGAAAAGCACTTTGGCGGCCAGTTCGTCCTGTGCCTCCAGCGCCTCCAGGCAATCCAGCAAAAGTTGTTTTATCGCTTCATGTGGGGATAACGTGGATTCCGCGAGCATGTCTTGCATCAAATAGAGGGATAATAGCTGCCGCTCCACCTCCGGCTTGTTCCAATGACGAAGCGCCTGGTGAACGGCTGTTTTCAACTCTTCTTCCTGCAATTTCGTGAATGGTCTCATAGCATTCCTCCTCATATCCATCCTAATCTATATCATCCCTTACCCAATTATAGCAACGACAAAATAACGTGTAGCGTGCCGTTTATCAACAGGAGTGATAAATAACGCACGAAATAACCGCTAACAAGAGAAAGGGGTTGTTTTGAGCTTATTTCACGAACTATTCCGCAGCAAAGTTGCGATGTTTCTGCAATGGGGGCGATGATATTGCACAGTTTAAGTCAATTTAGGTCAAAACACAAACAGTTTCATCGCCAACCCTAAATGACTCGCTTAACAAGATACTTCGGGTGTGAAATTGAGCTTCCGGGAAGGTTTGTGGGACCTTGTACACCAGAGGCTGAATAGTTACGCCCACATTTCCTACGGCAATGGCCGAAGACGTCTCGGGCAGGCACGCGATGCGGTCGTCATTTGGGGGTGCCGTGGTGAGGGATGAGAGAGGAACAGGCGAATAGACAAGCAAAGGGCCGAGGGAAATCCCTCGGCCTTTTGGTTATGGGGTAGACGGTTGCCGGCAGGGGTGATTCAGGTGCGCCGCGCTCGCCACCAACATGCCAGAAAGAGAATGCCGGCAACCATAAAGGGCGAGCCATAAAACACGGCCATCATCAAGCGATTGTGGTCGGCCAGGACATATACGAGACCACCCAATAACACGGCGCTGAGGACGGAAACAAATCCGCCCAGGCCTTCCCAGCGCCAGGCGGCCAGTAGGGACAGCGTGGCCAGGCCAAGAAATACAAGCAACAGCAAGTCTTGTCCCTGGCCGGGTGTCGATTCGATTGCGTACAGGCTACCCCCAAGAATGGCGCGTCCGTAAAGGACGGCGGTGAGAATTGCCAACAGCGCCACAGCTTTGGTCACCAACCGCAGCTCATTCACGCTGTTGGCGGCGGGATCACGTTGCATTGTCATGTTCAGACTCCTCCAGCGGGGTTGCTGGCGTGACGCGATTGTGTCATTTGTTAGTGGGCCGCCCGGACATAGCGGAACCGACGCTCACGATAGGCGTCGACCAGCATAAAGATGCCGGTGATCAAGAAGGGAGAGGCATAGACGAAAACGGCGATGAAGCGGGAAACACCAGGAGAGGTGAAGACGATGATGGACACAAATAGGCCTACAAGGATGACGAGTATGCCGGCAATTTTCTGCCGGAACCAACTCGCCAGCAAAGACACCAGGCCAACGGCGAAACCGATCAGCAGGTAAATCTCCGTCATGTTCGCCGCCAGACTGGCCTGAGAGGCAGCCCGCAGTTCACCGATTTCAAATGCGATATAGAACAACGATGTCAGGCCGGCGAGCACCGTAAAGACACGTGTCGCCAGATGGAAATTGCTGCCATAGACATTGTGAGACGGGACATGGGGTTGAATCATTTCGGACATGTGTGGGACTCCTTCGGAAACAGCTTCTAATAGCTTGCATTTGCCGGTGAGCGGGTCACTGTACGGCATCCAACGATTCCGCTATTTATTGGACGGTAACGGCAAACCCTCTTGCGGGCTGAGCTTTCGAAGCCCCTATTGCCTTCGGCAAGCTCAAGCAATGGACTAAATAGCTACCTTGGATGTGCCTATAAATAGGGTAATGCACGCGGACGCGCGACAACAGTGACAGTTGTCACAATTGTGAGGTGATACAAGTTGAGGATGGAGACGATTGGCGCCGGGGCGTTCAGCGAAGGCGGCCGGCGGAGCGGCTTCTGCCCACGCGCCGCATCCCGTAGGCAAAGGCGAACAGCCACCAGAAGGCCATCCAGGCAGGATGATAAAAGGTTAATCCGGTGTCCAGCAGATCAACAAAGAAGGCCAAAATGGCCGGCAAAACGACGCGATTGGCGGCATAAAACGTAAATGAGGGCACCAGGTAAGTGGCAATCAGACCGGCGCGCACGAACACGCGCGCGGTGCGGCTGGGTGCGTCACGGGTGATGTACCAGCCAATGCAGAACAACACAAGTGATACGAAATAAGCATATAGGGTAATAGCGAGCATTCTTCACCCCCGTTGGGCGGCAGCGCCGCATCACTGGGCGCGGACCAGAAGGAGAGGACGGTCAATGTGATGTAAAATGCCGGCAGTCACACTCCCATAAAACACACGCACCAGACCTGTATGACCGTGGCTGGCCATGGCAACCAAATCCACCTCCAGCTCTCGCGCCACCTCCAAAATGCCGCGCACCACGGGACCAGGCTTGATATAGATTTCTCCCTCAATCCCCTGTACCTGAAACTGTCGTAAGACCGCGGACAAATAGATGTCCGCCTGCTCCACCTGCCGTTTCAGCGCATCGACATTCACACCCGGCAGAAAATCGAACGCACTCAAGTTGGCGATCTCCGCCTCCACCACCTGCACCAATACCACGCGCGCCCGACAGTGGCGAGCAACGTCCAGGGCGTGAGGAAGAATGGCTTCGGCGCGGGGCGAACCGTCCAGGGGAATCAGGATTTTGCTGTACATAGTGGCTGTCCGCAACAAAGTTAGCGGCATGGTGCGGACAGCGGCTATCATGGATAGCTTGTTCGTAACCGTCCGCGAAAAATGTGAAGCAGTTCTCGGAAGGTAACTGCTAAGGACTGACGATGAAATAAAGTACAGAATTGCCTCGTCAGTTTGCAGGAACGGCAAGGAAACAACTTCGTTGTCTTATTGAATCTCCGTTCCCAAGCTAGTTTGCACCAATACTCTCTGGTAAAATGGGGCCAATCTCCAGAGAGCGTTAGAAGTCACTTCGGACGGTTACTGCCGCCTGGGTTCCAAATAGTGGGTTTGCTGCTTGCCTCGGACCAATGATACGGATAGAACGACAAACCAGCAACGGTTACGTTCGCCCACAAATACACCCGCCAATTTGCCCAGGCGATCACACAATAAGCCCACAGGCAACCTGGATGCAGTGACGGAAAGCACGAATTCGGGCGACAAACGTCACGAATTTGGCCAGGACCACGGTTGCTGCCGGCATTTCCGGACACGCACCGGCGAAAAAACCGCGACAACCGGAGAAAACATACGAAAATGAAAACATGCCGGCATATTCCCAACCACAAGTGCCATTTTGACCTGATTCGTCCCCCCTGCCCATGACCGCCTGCGCCGACCATCCTGCCGCCAGTCTCAGCAACACCGCCGTTGCCCATTCCTGCCATCGCCACACCGAACTATTCTGGCAAGGGCAGCCATTCGACCCCTGTTTTTGCCTCGCGCTATGGCAGCGGGCGCTGGCGCAGCCACTGCAAGAGGAAAGCAAACAGGCATGGGCTTTTGTGCATCACCAGTATCTACGCCAGGTGACAATCTGGGTGAAGCGGCATCCCCATTTCCCGCATACGGGGCAGGAACCGGAGCCGTTGGCGGCGCTGGCGTTGGAGAAAATGTGGCTATCTTTCCGCCGCGCCCCGGACAAATTCAGCCAGTTTGCCAGAGAAGATGCCGGCATTTCCCTCAAATCCCTTCTCCAATTCCTCAAAATGTGCGTCCACGGCATCGTCATGGACGCCCTCACCTACGACCCGCGCACCCGCCCCCTCGCCGACACCGACACGGCCTTCCTCGCCGCCCCCACCGCCGAAACCACCGACCTGGCCGCCTTCTGGCGCTGCATATACGAAAGACTCCAGGACGACGACGAACGGCTGATATTGGACGCCATGTTCGTTTACGGCCTCAAACCACGCCAGATTCAAGACCATTATGACAACCGGTTCACCGACGTCAAACGCATCTATCGCATCAAAGAAAACGTCCTCGCCCGCTTCCGCCGCGACCACACACTACGGGACTGCCTGGAAGCAGCCTGAAACCCATTAGCCCGTATATCCGCGCCGGAAAATCCGCCATCGCCCCGTTTACTTGAATGAGGTAACGCATGAGCAACCCTGAAACCACATCCCCCGAACCGTGGGACAACCTCGCCCGCCTACCCCGCCCCTCCTCATTCACCCTCGGCGAGTACGCGCTGGGGATGCTGCCACCCGCCGCCGCCGCGCAGGTGGAAGCCTACCTGGCGCTGCACCCACACGCCGCCGCCGAGGTGGCCCTGCTGCGCGACTATCTGGCACAAGGGGAGCCAATTCCCGCCGCCCCGCCCGAACCGCCCCGCCGTCTCCAGGCCGTCATCATGCGCCTGCTAGACGCCGCCACACCGCAAGGCGCGTGGGCGGGCGCGCGCGGCAGTGGCGCAGCCGCGATCTACCAGGCAGGCGACTGGCAAATCATCCTGGACAGCGACGATGATTGGCAGCAACCGGGCCGCTTCGTCCTCACCGGGCTGCTGCTGGGGTCGGACACACCGGCGCAGGCCACGGCCACGCTGCTGGCGGCGGACACACCCGCCTTCAGTGCCGTCGCCACTCTGGATGAATTTGGCAACTTCGTCATACCCGCGCTGCCCCCCGGCCGCTACGACCTGGCGCTACTCGTCCTGGAGCAAGATGTGGAACTGCACGTTGCCGGCATCTTCCTGGGCACACCCCCCACGCCATAAACGCCCCCGCGCCTGCGCCAAGCCATGTTCCCCCCTCCTCAAACCGTGGCCACGGACCTGTTGCAGCTACCCGACGCGGCAGCCCGGCAAACCTATCTGCAAGATCGGCTGACATGGCCGGCGGATGCCGCCTGGACGGACGCCCTGGCACAAGCCCTGAAACAGCGCGCCGACCATCTTCTGCGCGCCAACGTGGCGCGGGCGCGTGAGGCGGCGCAAACGCTCAGCCTGCTGGCGCAATGGTACGACAACCCCGCCTACGAGGCGCTCAGCCTGCGCGTGCGCGGAAACATCCTCGGCGTGGGCATGGGGCAATGGGCGACGTCGCTGGCCTGCTACGACGAAGCCGCCGCCATCTACCGCACGCTCAACCAACCGGCGGCGGCGGCGGGCAGCCTCGTGGGCAAAATCGGCAGCCTGGCGAACCTGAGCCGCTACGATGAGGCAGTCGCGTTAGGGCGGGAAATCCAGCCGGTGCTGGCGGCGCATGAGGAGTGGGCGCTGCTTTCCGGCGTGGTGCTCAATCTGGTGCTGATCCACAAGCGATTGGGGCAGGCGCGGCAGGCGCTGACGCTGCTAGAAGAGGCGGAGGCTATCTGTCATCAGGCGGGGGTGGACCAGCATCTTGCCGGCATTCTCCACAACCGCGCCCTCGTCCTCCTCGCCCTGGGCAACCTGCCCGCCGCCATCACCGCCAGCCAACAGGCACATGATCTGTTTCTCGCCCGCGGCCATCACGTCGAAGCCGCGCGCGCGCAACAATGCCAGGCTATCATCCTCCTCACGTTGGGGCGCTTCAACGAAGCCTTGACACGACTCGACCAGGCGCAACGCACATTTATCGCCGATGGCCGCCACAATGACGCCCAACTCGTGGACCTGTTCGCCGGCGACTGCTTGCTGCAACTGGGGCGCTATCAGGAGGTGCTGCAAAAGGCGGGGCAGATTCGGGCGTTGTTCGCGGAGCAGGGCGCGCCGTATAAAATGACCCAGGCGATGTTGTCGGAGGCGGTCGCTTATGCCGGCATCAACCAGTTCCCCCGCGCCCTCGCCACCCTCGATGATGCCGCGGCCCGCTTCGCCGCCGAAGGCAACACCCTCTGGGCGGCCATCAGCCACCTGGAAAAAGCCGCCCTGCTGGCCCGCCAGGGTGAATGGACCGCCTGCGCCCAAACCGCCGCCGCCTGCCAGGCCACCTTTCACGAACACCACGCCCCCCTGGAAGCGGCCAAAGCCAGCCTCCTGCTCGGCCAGGCGGCGCTGGCCCAAGAAAACGGGGCGGAAGCAAAGACCCATCTGCAAATAGCATTGGATGCCGGCAGAACGGCGAACCTCCCCTGGCTACAGCACCGCGCCCACCACGTCCTCGGCGCGTTGGCCCACGCAAGCGGCAGCACCCATGCCGCCCGTACCCATTTTCACGAGGCCATCACCCAGTTAGAGCGGCTAAGTGGCCGATTGATGCTCGAATTTCGCGCCGACTTCCTGGCCGACAAGCAGCAAGTCTACGCCGACGCCATCACCCTCGCTCTGGCGGAGAACGACGTGGAAGCAGCATTCCATTACGCCGAACGCGCCCGCTCGCGCGCGCTGCTGGAACTGCTGGCCTACCAGTTGGAGGTGCGCGTGGAGGCGCGCGCCGCCGCGGACGAACCCCTGGTGGCCGAATTGACGCATCTGCGCGACCGGCGCAACCAGCTATATCGCCGCTGGCGCACCAACCAGGAGCGCCGTTCGCTGACGGAGATGCAGCAAGAGATGTTGACGCTAGAAGAGGCCATCACGGCCCGCTGGCGGCAGTTGCTCGTACGCAACGCGGATTATGCGCAGGATGCGGCGCAGTCCGCGGCGGGGGAAGCTGTCGCGCCGCCTGCCGGCATCGCAGCCTTGCAACCGCATCTCCCCGCCGACACGGCCGTGCTGGAATACCACATCCTCCACGACGAAGGCCAGCGTGGCAAGACGATCATTGCCTTCCTGCTCACGCGCCACGGCGTAACCGCGCGTCGCCTGGCGGCCACGCCCGCGCAGCTAGCCACGCCCGCGCGCCTGTTGCACCTCAACCTGCAAGCGGCGGCCCTGACCCCGCTCCGCCAGCACCCCGCCCTCATCGCCAATGCGCAGGCGCGGTTGCGGCAGTTGCACCGCCTGCTGCTGGCGCCCCTGGTGGCGGACCTGGCCCCCTATCGCCGCCTGATCATTGTGCCGCATGGACCGCTGCTGCATTATCTGCCCTTTGCCGCCTTGCACGATGGAGCGGGCTATCTGGTGGAGCAAATGGACCTGAGTATTTTGCCCAGCGCCAGCCTGCTGCCCCACCTGCCAGCCCCGCCGCCGCCATTATCTGGACACGCGGCGGCATTCGGCCATTCCCATGGCGGGGAGCTGCCGCACGCGCCCGCCGAGGCCGCCGCCGTGGCCGAACTGCTACGCGGGCGCGCTTATCTGGAAGCGGAGGCCACGCGCACCGCCGTGGCGCAGGCAGCGGCGCGGGCGTCCGTACTGCACCTGGCGACGCATGGCGATTTCCGCCCGGAGAACCCGCTGTTTTCGGGGTTGGCGCTGGCGGATGGGCAGATTGCGACGCTGGATGTGTTTCACTGGCGAATGCCGGCATCGCTGGTGGTCCTCAGTGCCTGCCAGACGGGGCGCAGCGTGGTCAGCGGCGGGGACGAGCTGCTGGGGCTGATGCGCGCCTTTCTCTCGGCGGGCGCGTCGGCGCTCGTTCTTAGCCTGTGGCAGGTAGCCGATGCCGCCACTCGTGAACTGATGACCCACTTCTATCGCCGTTTGATCGCGGGGGAAGCGGCGGCGACGGCTCTGCGCCAGGCGCAATGCCACCTGCTCCAAAATTCTCACGCCCACCCCTACTTCTGGGCTTCTTTCTTCGTTGTAGGGCAGACCTGGCAAGATTGACAAACCGGCTACGACGCCAATCATCGCCCACGCCAGGTGAAGACCCGGTGAAAATGATTGCGTTCACCGCGGGGACCACGTAAAATAAAAGGGACTGTGACCTTCCGAGATACATCCACTGAAAACGGCTTTCTTGCATCCCCATAGGCGAGAATGTGTATCGCGGCAGCACAGCCAGCAGGGGTTCATTCAAGATTCACTTCGGACATTCTAATGTATCGCCCAAACCCTTGCGGCGCATCCGTCAACGCCACACCCGCCAGCGGATGCGCCCTAATCAGGTTGCCTTTGTGTTTTCATTAGCCAATCAAGGCTATTGTCCCCGCACGAACTCAAGGAGAATCCCATGTCAGAACCATTCATCGGCCAGATTATTCTATTTGGCGGCAATTTTGCCATTCGCAACTTTGCCCAATGTGATGGGCAGTTGCTGCCTATTAGTCAAAACACAGCCCTTTTCTCTATACTGGGCACCATGTACGGGGGTGATGGGCGCACCACCTTTGCGCTACCAGACCTGCGCGGGCGCTCCCCGCTCCATTATGGCACAGGACCTGGGTTGCCCAACTACGCCTTGGGACAAAGGGGAGGTGGTGGGGCGGTGGCCGCGGCCACGGAACCTGATGCCCCTCGTCTTCCCAACTACCTGGCGCTCAATTACCAGATCGCGCTAATGGGGATTTTCCCATCACGCAATTAGGCGCTCTTTTTCGATGAATCGGGGTAACTTCTCGATAGTTTGGAGAAACCGCAGCCTGAGCTTGTCGAAGGCGGTTGGCTTCAACAGGCTCAACCAACTTTGCCTCACTTTGTGGCGAAGATACGAATAAGGGTAACTGCCAGGCCAGATTGGACCCATTTTCTCCGGTGAAAATGGTCATTGGGCGCGTGAAATTGGTCCAATATCCAGAGAGCGCTAGTAGTTACGAATAAGGTGATGAATGGCAGTCTCGCTACGACCGGCCCGGCCGGCTGACGACGCCTTTTTGCTGGCCCTGTTTGAAGCGGCCCGCCCGGAGTTGGTCCAGATTGATTTGCCGCCGGCGGAGAAGAAAGCGCTTGTCGTCTGGCAGTTTGAGGCGCAGCGCCAGGATTACGAGCGTCGCTTTCCGGATGCGACCAAACAGATCATCCTGCGCCAGGGCAATCCGGTAGGGTTGCTCTGGCGTCACGACTCCGACGCGGAGATTCGGTTGCTTGATATTGCCCTGATGCCGGCAAACCGGAATGCCGGCATCGGAACCACGCTTCTAAACAGGCTTAAGCAGCAGGCGGAAAATGCCGGCAAACCCCTACGCTACACCGTACAACAATCCAACCAGGCAGCTTTACGGCTCTACCTGCGCCGCGGCTTTACGCCCGTCCTGGAAATGGCCGGCCACATCTTGATGGAATGGCAGCCGGCATCAGTAACGCCCAATGACACGCCCGTCGCCAGGACAAACACCTGACACCTCCGGTTATCCCCCTCAATTAAACAAAGCTTCATAATAGCGGCTCCGTTCGTCGGCGCCGGTCACGGTCAGAAAGACAGCCGCCAGTTCGCCCATTACCGGATGCACCAGGCGATACATCCCCTGCCGCAAGGGCGGCTCCGCATCGCCCCGCAAAACGATAAAAAAGCCTTCCGGGCGCTCCGTAGGCCGCGGCGCCTCCCCAAAACGAGGGGGCGCACCACGCGGGCGTCCGATACCCGTTACCTCCAGCAAGACAGCCGATACAAAGGCCGTGGGCGCATAATATATTTCAAATACCTCGCCCACATGGGGTAAAAACGTCTCTTTGGTTAACCTGTCTAGCATCCTGTCCCTCTCACCTGAAACCGAGCCGCGCAATACTGGTCCCCGGCCACAACAACGTAACTGCTGAGGAACGGACATTAAAGAAGACAACGAAGTCGTTTCTTTACCGTTCCTTCAAACTGACGATGCCATTCCGTACTTTATTTCATCGTCAGTCTTAAGCCAGATTGGACCAATTTTAGAGAGCGCTAGTAGTTACACAACAACAATGATAGCAGAAATGGTACACGTGAATAGCAACGTGTATTTGTCTTTTGCGCGCCCCATACCGGAAAAGCATCTCCTACCTCGTTTATATAGATGAAACTACCCGAACCGGGCCAGCGTGAGGCAATGTTTTAGGACCAACCCTCAACTGTCCCCTTGATCATAAAGGAGAATTGCAATGTCCACCAACCGTTTTTCGCGTGTTCTGACTCTCGTCATCTTTGTTTTTTTACTGGGTATCGGCGCGAGACTGGCGTACGCCGACGAACACATCGAAGCTGTCTGCACACATAATCTGCTAGGAGTGCCCTTCACACTCCTCCCCTACGTTTGCGTTGACCATCCGAACCAGCTCATGGGTATTGGAACCAGCACCCCCGAGGCCCGCCTCCACGTTGACCGCCCCATTAGCGTCTCCTATGACGCGGCGCAGCGAATCACGTTCAGCAATGCCGTCAACTCCATTGCCGCCTATGGCCTACGCGCCACCTCCGCCACGCTCAACAGCAAAGGAACCCAGATCGGCATCCGCGGCGAAACCTCGGTGCAGCCCGTCGGACATCCGCAAGAGGGCAGCGCCCTGGGCGACCTGGGTTATGTCAATGGCTGGGTGAACAACGGGAACATGATGGGCGTGCAAGGCGTGGGACGGCCACGGAATCTGTCAAACTTCGAGGCCGCCTCCATCTCCCGCGGCCTCGGTGGGCAGTTCATCGGCGGTCCCGATCCGAACTTTGTCCTCTCGTTGAACAACGTCGGCACATACTGGGTTGGCGGCGTCTATGGCCGGGTTGAAGGGCGCATTGACAACACGCCCGCGCGCGGGGCTGTAGCCGGCGTCACGGGCATTGACGAAAACGTAGGCACGGCGCAAAGCTACGCAGGGTATTTCGAGGGTGACGTGCGCGTCAACCGAGGCTATCTGCAACTGGATGTCGCCACCGGCGCGCCACCGGCCAGTGCGTGCGCGTCGCAGTATGTGGGCCGCATGGTTTTTGAGCCAGGCCCAGACCTGCTCTGGATTTGCAACGGCGCATCCTGGATTTCCAAATAGCTTCTACCATCCAATACGCCATAGGTCCGCAAGGCTTAAACGCTGGTACAATGATAGGGTTGTAGCCATAAGCCTTGCGGCCCTTTTGGCATCCGTTGCCCCCATTTGAGGAAGTGCCATGCGCAAAGGAACAATCATTCTCCTCGCTATGTTCATCGCCATGCTGTTGTTGGCAAGTTGGACACGGGCGCTGACGCCCATGCCCGGCGCGGCGGCAGCGCCCCTGGCGGGCACGGGACGGCACATCGCCCTGATCGGCGCGCCGCCGGCCATTGTCAGCGTGACGCAGCCGTTTGTGGCGGCAGAGGCCTTAAAACCGCTGCGCACCTATAGCGATGCGTTGCCGTATCTCCGTGAAGCGCCGCCGCCGATTCACAACCAATTCTTCCCTCCGGACACGATTGTACGCCTTTACGAAGTAACAACGGACACGCTGCACGCCGGCCAGGTGCTGGCCCAGGTAGCCGCCGCCGCCCCGCCGCTTAGCGTCACAACCACGACGGAAAATCTGGCGTGGTTGTCGTATTTGCCCGGTCGTGTCGTCTTGAGCGGGCCTTGTTCAGAGATTGACGTGGCGGCTGCCAGCTTGCCGGGACTGGCAGAACTGGCGCGATTGCCGTTGCGCGCGGCAACGTTGCCACCCGGCTGCAACGAAATCCGCCTCTATGTGTCCAGTTTCGTTCCGGTGCGCGACGTTGTGGCCACGATTAACGGCATGGGGGGTATGGTCAGCGCGGGTCCCGATTACCTGATTGTGGGCGCGGATGAGGAGTACGTGGCGGGCAGTCCGGCGGGACCACAAGAACCGGACGCGCCGCCGCTCTACGCCACGCCCGCTGATTGCGTGGGGAATGGGGTGCGGGTCGCTTTGTTTGATACGCTGCCCTATGCTATTGGCCCGGCGGATGGGGATGTTGCCGTGTCGATTGCCGGCATCACCGTCACGACTTCTGCTCCTTACACACTGCCGGCATCTCTGCCCGAAGGGGCGTACGACGTACCCGCCCATGGCTCCTTCGCCGCCAGCACCGCTCTGGCAGTCGTGCCCGGCGCGGACGTGCATCTGGTGCGGGTGCTGAACGATACGGGGATTGGGGATTTGTTCACGCTGTTTCAGGCAATGGACGACATGATCACGCAAACGCTGGCGGTGAGTGAGACGCTGGCGGGGGCGGTGTTTAACTACAGCCTGGTGATTGAGGCCAGTATGAATGGGGTGACGACGACGGTGGGGATTGGGCAGATGTTGGCGGGGGTGGAGAATGCCGGCATTCTCCAAATAGCCGCCGCCGGTAACGACTCCGCCTACACCACCGGCCCCCAACCCATGCCCTACCCCGCCGCACACGCACAAGTGCTAGGCGTCACCGCCACCACCTGGCAAGGCGAACTGGCCTGTTACGCCAACCAGGGAGACGTGGCCCTGCTGGGCGGCGGCATAGCGCGCGACGCGGACGACTGCCACATTGCGACCATGATCGCCGCCTGCCGCCAGGGTACACACCCGGAGTATTGCGTCACGGGTTGGGACCCGGACGCGGCCTTCACGACAACGCGCTACGATTGGGGACTGGGCACGTCGTTTGCCGCGCCAGGGGCGGCAGCGCTGGCGGCTCAGTTGATGGCCTGTACGGAAGCGCCATGGACAATGCCGGCATCTGTCCGGGCAGATCTGTTGGCGATGGCTGTAGCGGGCGATGACGGGGCGTTGGGGGCGGGGATATTGACGAGTGCGTATAAAATGCCGGCAGGCCTCATCTACATCCCCATCCTCCCTAAAAGCGAGGCTTCCCTTGCAGCGGGCGCGACAAGGGAAGCCTCTAGGGAGCCATAAGCAGGGTAGACCACTAACAGGCGCTAGTGGGATTTCTACCCTTAGGGGGGAGCCATTGGCATTGTATCTTTTTGCCTTATTTTGTCAAATTTTACTTTCTTTTGCCAATTGACTGACAAATTTAACAAAAAGGCTCTTGAGGAACTCAGGGAGTACACCCATACGTGGGGGTGAGGTAGATTGGAGGTCATTCCCCAAAACGGAGTAAAAACGATGCCCGTGTCTACCCCAGCCCAAATCAATTTTACCCTGGATATTCCTCAGGTTGATGTTGTTGCCTCCAAACACACCGGGATGGCAAATTCATCATTACGATTGCAGGTCGCCGCGAAACAACGACGGGAACGTGGTTTGCAACTTCAGTGTCGCCAACCGGCCAAGACAACAGGCAGTTTGTTGGAACGAAAACTACCGAAATCTATTCGTGCGACCAATGCCGCGGGCTTTGAGTTATTGGTCACGGCATTAACCCGATATTCAAGTAACAACTCAGGTTTGAATTTACTGTTTTCTCACCGCCGACAACCACTTTCAGGCTCATACGCCCGTTGTCCCTCCTCCATCAAGTATAATTGCCAGGCAGCAGCGTTTGCAGGCTTCAGAATGCGCACATATGCCTGTTCGCGGCGACCAGACCCTGCCTTTTGGGTGAAATTTGTGGATCTTGCCCGGCTCAGGCCGCATATTAGGAAATTCCTCCTATTGAAAACACCTACCAACAATTGATATTGTAAGAGTGTTGTTATTTTTAGTCTGCCTTCAAAGGCATAATGGGCGGGAAACGCTTTTTTTCGGATTTCAGGGGTTTGTGCCAACGGTAAGCCAGGAGATCGCAGCTTTTAGGTGCGTCTCAACCAAGCCTGGGTGTGGATAAGAGTCAAGTCGACGGGTCGTGATATCGAGCGACATTTCCACTGCCAAATTTCCAAACGACAACTGAATACATGCAGCACCGCGCTAAGGCCATGGCGTTTTGCCTGGGTTGCCACTGTGCCACAGCCTACTCATAAGGGGGAAGAGCTTGTGGTATGTGTCTGTACGCCGCCAGTTCCTCTTGGAAACTGATGTTCGCGTCGCTGCACGCAGTTTTCACCCGCTTCGTAACCATCCATAAATAAGTTTCCGGATGGGAAGTGCGTATTAGATGATTACTTTGATAATGTCACATTCGCATATGCAGAGAAGTTTTCTTCTAAACCCCCAGATATGCCGGTTTCACGAAATTGATCTATCTGAGTTACGGGATTGAATTTCTGGATCAGTCACCGCATATGCCATTCTCAAACTCGCTGACGCACTTCGTATTGCAGAACATTTATTAAATGTGACTATACAGGTCATCTGCCCAGATTGGACCAATTTGCTCTGGTTGAATCTTATTGATGTCTACAAAATTGGTCCAATCTCTCGGAGACGTGAATAGTTACTATTAAATTACTTAAAATTCGATAGTCATACAAAGGATAAATATGGTCAAGGAGAATTCGGAAAGCCAGACCAGCCCCGCGTCGCTGGAGCCGATTGCCATCATCGGCATGTCTTGCCGGTATCCTGGAGGCGTCAACAGCCCAGAGGCGTTCTGGCATTTACTTCGGGACGAAGTTGATGCGATTGGTGAAGTACCGGCAGATCGTTATGACATCGAGCAATATTACGCGCCCGACCGCCAGCCCGGCAAAATCGTCACCCGTGAGGCCGGGTTCCTGTCAGAAGACATCCGCCTGTTTGATCCCCTGTTTTTCGGCATTGCCCCCCGTGAAGCTATTTACATCGACCCCCAACAGAGATTGTTGCTGGAAGTCGCCTGGGAAGCCCTGGAAAGTGGCGGCCAGGTGACCCGAAAACTGGCCGGCAGCAAGACCGGTGTCTTTCTTGGCATGTGGGCAACCGAATACAAGGAAAGAATGTATGCGGCCATCGAAGACCTGACCCTGCACGTCTTGACCGGTAGTTCGCTCTACCCGGCCTCTGGACGCCTTTCCTTTCTCTTTGACTTTCAGGGACCCAGCATGGTGGTCGATACGGCCTGCTCATCATCGCTGGTCGCCATTCACCTGGCCTGCCAGAGTCTGTGGCAGGGCGAATCAACGATGGCCCTGGCCGGCGGCGTCAACATCATGCTCAATCCAGAGCTTTCCATCGCCGAATCCCGTTCTGGCATGTTGTCCCCAGACGCCCGCTGCAAATTTGGGGATGCCGGCGCCAATGGGTATGTGCGCAGCGAGGGCGCCGGCATTGTCGTCCTGAAACCACTCTCGCAGGCGCAGGCTGACGCTGACCCGATTTTCGCCCTCATCCGCAGCAGCGCCACAAACAACGACGGTCGCTCTGGAGGCGTTTTGTCAGCGCCAGGTTACGAAGCCCAGGTCACTCTGCTGCGCGAAGCGTACCAGCGTGCCGGCATCTCGCCCGGCGCGGTCGGGTACATGGAGGCCCATGGCACCGGCACCCCTACAGGGGACCCCATTGAAGTTCGGGCGCTAGGCACGGTCCTGGGTGAAAACCGGGCTGCGGACGATCCATGCCTGATTGGTTCGCTAAAAACAAATATCGGTCACAGTGAACCGGCGTCTGGCGTCGCAAGCGTCATCAAGACCGCCTTGTGCCTGCAGCATCAGGCCATTCCCGCCAGCCTCCATTTTACGAACCCCAATCCCAACATTCCCTGGTCGGAACTGCCGCTCAAAATGCAGACGGCCTTCAGCCAATGGCCCCAAAATGGACAGCCTCTTTACGCCGGCGTGAACTCATTCGGTGTCACCGGCACAAATGCGCATGTGGTGATGCAGAGCGCGCCGCCAGATCTGGCAGCAACCGACGCCATTGACCCGGCAAACGTCCGCCCGGAACTGATCGTGTTGACAGGGCACACGCCCCAGGCTCTGCACGCCGTCGTGGCGGCGTATCAGGCGTTTTTGCAGCCACAAGACCGACGCACCCCTCTTCCGGATTTAGCCTACACAACCACTGTCCGCCGCGCGCATCACAACTATCGCGCCGCCTTTGTGGCCCAGACGCCGGCAGAGCTGAAGCAGCAACTTGCCGCTTTCCTCAGCGACGGAAGACAGCCGTCCTCCGCCGACGAAAGGGACCGCCCGCTGGCGTTCGTCTTTACCGGCATGGGACCACAGTGGTGGGGGATGGGGCGCGAACTGCTGCAGACTGAGCCTGTATTTCGGCAGGCGATTATTGAATGTGACGCCCATTTTCAACCGATAGCCGGCTGGTCGCTCATGAACGCCCTGTTGGACTCAGAGGAAAATTCCCGGATGGCGCGCACCGATGTGGCACAGCCGACGAATTTTGCCCTACAACTTGGCCTGGCGGCGCTGTGGCAATCGTGGGGTATTAAGCCGGACGCCATCATCGGCCATAGCACAGGGGAAATCGCCGCCGCCGCCGTCTCTGGCATGCTTTCTCTGCCAGATGCGCTGCGGGTCGCTTACCATCGCAGTCGGCTGCAACAACTGACGACAGGGGAGGGGAAAATGCTCGCCGTAGGATTGCCGGAAGCGGCGATCCAACCTTACCTGCAAGGCCACGAAAACCTGGTATCCATCGCCGCCATCAACAGCTTCCAATCAGTTACCCTGGCAGGGGACGCCACGGTGCTGGCAGCGCTGGAGACAAAACTGAAGGCGGCAGGGATCTTCGCGCGGTTTCTTTACACGGACGTACCGTATCATAGCCCAAAGATGGACCGCTTGCGGGCGCAATTGCTGGCGGAACTGCAGGGCATAGAATGCCATCCCGCAACCGTACCCGTTTATACCACTGTGGACGGGAAACGGGCAGAGACGTCCGCCTTTGGGGCCGCCTATTGGTGGCGGAACGTGCGGCAGCCGGTCCTATTCGCGCAGGCGATCACACAGATGATTGGCGACGGATACCACCATTTCCTGGAAGTCGGCCCACACCCGGTGCTGGCCATGTCGATCCAGGAATGCCTGCAGGAGGCGCGACAAGCAGGCAGCGTCATACCCTCCCTGCGTCGTCAATATCCAGAACGTCAGTTGATGCTGCAATCGTTGGGCGCATTGTTCACGCTCGGCAAAGATGTGGCCTGGGAACGTGTGTGTCCGCGGGGACGTTGCCTGGGCCATCTCCCGCTTTACCCCTGGCAGCGCTCCTACGTCTGGTATGACCAGGATAGTTCGGGGAAGAACGGCAGCGTCCGCCGGCGCAAGGGGCAGACCCGTTCCCCGGACGCATCTCACCCCCTGCTGGGTCAGCACATCGCCTCCGCCAGCTTCCCCGGAACACATTTGTGGGAAACGATGCTGCCGGCTGAACCGGTAGCCTATCTCACGGACCATCGCGTCCGCGGCCTGCCCGTGTTTCCCGCTGCCGCTTACATTGAGATGATGCTGGCGGGCAGCGGCGCGGTTTCCGCTGTCCGCCAGCATACGCTGACGGATATCGTTTTTCATGAAGCGTTTTTATTGCCGGCACACAATCAAAACGCGCTCCAACTGACGCTGTCGCCGGGAACGGGCGACCGGCAGCAGTTGCAGATTCATTCGCGCCCGATCAGCGACGGTCATCAACAATCGGATTGGACGCTGCACGCCTCCGGCCAGATCTCCGCGGGCAAAGAAACGATGCTGCCGAAAAGGGATCTCCCACATCAGACCCCCGCGGCCAATCAGGAAACGATTTCCACGGCAACGCACTACAACTACATGCGGCAACGGTCGCTAGAGTACGGCCCGGCTTTCCAACGCGTGGCGGGAATCTGGCCGCTTTCGGCGACCGATGCAATCGCAAAAATCCAGTTGACGGCTCATGGCGGCGCTGACGGCGCCGGATATTGTCTGCACCCAACCCTGCTGGACGCCGGTTTTCAGGTTTTGCTTACTCTGGCCATCAGCCGTCTGAATCTCCCTGATACCGCCATGTATTTGCCTGTGGGCGTGGAGCGGTTGGATTTCTACCATTCCTGCACCGATGAAACAGCCTGGTGCCAGGTTACGATGACGCCGCGGGTGGAAGATGCCGGCATCGTCGGCGATATTCGCTACTTCGATACGGCAGGGCAGGTGCTGGCCGAAGTGCACGGGTTGCGCTGCCAGAAAATAGAGCGCAGCACCCGCGACTTATTGGCAGACTGGCTATACGAAGTAAGCTGGCGGCCTCTGCCGTTTGACCACGACGCGGACGGGATGCCGGCGACGCCGGGCACCTGGATTATCCTGGCGGACACAGGCGAGATCGGGCGGGATGTAGCCCGACAATTAACGGCTAAGGGAGACCATTGCGTGCTCGTAGAACCGGGCGCGACGTATGAACGCGTCGCCGAAGCGCAGTACCGGATCGACCCGGCAGATCCACAAACGTACCAAAGATTGCTGCAAGATTGCCTGAGCCACGACCGCCCCGCCTGTCGCGGCATCGTCAATCTTTGGGGCTTGAACCGGCAAACCGCGCACCCGGAGATGATGCTAGAAGAGATATGGGCCGCGCTCTCCCTGGCGGGCCAGAGCGTGCTGGGATTAGTTCAGGCGATCAGCGTATATCCGTGGACGGAAATGCCGCGATTGTGGCTGGCAGCCAGCGGCGCACAGAGGGTGACAGAGGATGACGCGCCGCCGCGCGTCGATCAGGCCGCTTGGTGGGGGTTAAGTCAGGTGATCGCGCTGGAGCATCCGGAACTCAAAACGGTCTACCTGGACCTGGACGCCGGACAGCCAGACCAGGCCGCATCTGCCTTGTTCGCGGAATTATGGCGGCAGGATAGAGAGACCGCGGTTGCCTGGCGAGGAGAGACGCGCTTCGGGGCCAGGCTGGGTCGCTGCCCGGTGCCCCCCGAGGCAGAAACAGTAACGGTACATGCCCACGGCAGCTACCTGATTACGGGCGGTTTGGGCGGTTTAGGTCTACAGGTTGCCCGCTGGTTATCTGAAAAAGGCGCCAGACATGTGATACTGACCAGTCGCCGGGGCGTGCTGGATCAGGCGCAACAGGCCATTGTGACCCAACTACAACAGAACGGGACCAATGTGGTCATCGCCAGGGCCGACGTGGCAGCAGCGGCGGACGTGGCGCAGCTACTGGCTGAAATCAAGCAGAATCAGCCGCCTTTACGCGGTATCGTGCATGCGGCTGGCGTGATCGAGGACGGCATTCTCCGCCAACAGCGTTGGGATCAATTCGAGCGTGTGCTGCTGCCGAAGGTAGCCGGAGCGTGGTATTTACACAACCATCTGCGAGATGAGGCGCTGGATTTTGTCGTTTATTTCTCGTCGATTGCCTCGTCATTGGGGTCGGCAGGACAGGGGAATTACGCGGCAGCCAACGCCTTTATGGACGCTCTGGCCGGCTATCGACGCGCCAAAGGATTGCCGGCATTAAGCCTGAACTGGGGTCCGTGGGCTGAAGTTGGCATGGCGGCGCGGGGCAGCGAGCGGGACCAGGCGCGCTGGCGGGACGTTGGCGTGCAAGCCATTATGCCGGCAATGGGCGTTGCCGCGCTGGAAGCACTGCTGCAACAGCCAACCGCACCGCCATCTGTGACGATTGTGAACGTCAACTGGGGCCAATATCTACAGCAGTTCTCGCAGCATGAACCACGGCCCTTCTTCGATGCCTTCCGCGCCGCCGTCTCCGAACAGACGGCGGCGGCGCGTGGGAAATATCGGCAGCAACTGGAAGCGTCGCCCATTCACAAACGTCGCGGGATGTTGATCGAACATGTGCGCCGGCAGATCCAGGAAGTCCTACGCCTGAGCGCGGCGCAGAAGATCGGCCCGCGGCAACGGATATTCGACTTGGGCATGGACTCCTTGATGGCCCTGGAGTTACGAAACCGGTTTGAGTTCAACTTCGACCGCCCTATCCGGCGAGCCACTCTGCTTTTTGATTACCCGACACTCGAAGCGTTGACGGATTACCTGATCGCCGAGGTGCTGGACCTCCCGTTTTCCGCCGAACCCTCCCCTCGCCCGGAAGAAAGCGCGGGAACAACAACAGAGACTGATTGGGATTCCCTTTCACAAGATGCCATCGCCAGTTTGCTGGCAGAAAAACTGTCCGCCATCCAGCAACATAATGGACGAAAGTAGTCGCGCTGCCTGGATTGGTTCATTCTCTATGAACCAATCTGAACCCTGAATTATGCCGGCATACAACCCACCACAAGATCATAATTATCGCGCACTGATGCAAAACGCCCTGCGGGAACTGGATCGGTTACAGACCAGGCTGCAGGCCGTGGAACAGGCCCGGACAGAACCGATTGCCATCACAGGCATAGGCTGCCGGTTTCCCGGCGGCGGGCACGACCCTGAGCAGTTCTGGCAACTGCTACAGACAGGGAAAGACGCTATTCGTGAAATTCCGCCGCGGCGGTGGGAGCAGGACGCATTTTTCGATCCTGATCCAGAAGCGCCGGGCAAGATGTACACGCGGCACGGGGGATTCCTCGAGCAAGTAGACACGTTTAGCCCCCAGTTTTTTGGCATCTCACCGCGAGAGGCGCTGAGCATGGATCCACAGCAGCGCCTGTTGTTAGAAGTGTGCTGGGAGGCGCTTGAGGGAGCGTGTGTGCCGGCAGATCGCCTCCTGAAGACGCGAACAGGCGTTTACATGGGCCTGATGTCCAATGATTACCTGCAGCGGCGGATTGATTACGATGATCCCGCCAATTTTGACGCTTACATGAGCACAGGCAATGAGTCCAGCTTCCTGGCCGGGCGCATCTCCTACCTGCTGGGCATCCAGGGACCGAGCATGGCCGTGGCCACCGCCTGTTCCTCCTCCCTGGTGGCCATTCACCTGGCGTGCCAGGCGCTCCGTTCCGGCGAATGCGACATGGCGTTAGCCGGCGGCGTCAACCTGATTCTACATCCATGCACAAGTATCGTCCTATCCAAGATGCAGGCGGTCGCGCCCGATGGACGCTGTAAAACGTTCGACGCCACAGCCGACGGGTACGCGCGTGGCGAAGGGTGCGGCGTCGTCGTCCTGAAGCGGTTGTCACAGGCGCAACGAGATGGCGATCTGGTGCTGGCGTTGATCCGGGGCACAGCCATCAACCACAATGGCCCCAGCGGCGGCGTCACTGTGCCCAACGGACCGGCGCAAGAAGCGTTGCTACGCCAGGCGCTGGCGAACGCCAGCGTGGATCCCGCATCTGTGGGCTACGTCGAGGCGCACGGAACCGGCACCTCGCTGGGCGACCCGATTGAAATACAGTCGCTATGGAACGTACTGGGCGAAATGCGCCAGCCGCGGCATCCCCTGATCGTCGGCTCCGTGAAAACGAATATCGGCCACCTGGAAGCGGCAGCCGGCATCGCCGGCGTGATCAAAACGGTATTAAGTTTGCGGCATCAGACAATCCCCCCGCACCTGCATTTCCACAATCCCAACCCGCACATTCCCTGGCAGTCGATGAACTTGCAGGTTCCGGCAGCGTCGATCCCCTGGCCCCTGATCGATGGGCGACGCATTGGCAATGTCAGCTCGTTTGGTCTCAGCGGCATCAATGCCCATATCGTACTCGAAGAAGCGCCGCCGGCGTCTCCTGCCCCCACTGGTGAGCAAAGACCCCTGCACATCCTCACCTTATCAGCCCGATCATGGCCTGCCCTGTCTGATCTGGTCGATCGCTACAAAAACCACCTGGCGGCGCATCCTGATCAGCCATTCGGCGACGTCTGTTTCTCCGCAAACACCGGGCGAGCGCACCACACCCACCGGCTGAGCATCGTCGCCGCCACCGCCGCCGCCGCCCGTGAACAGCTGGCCACATTCCGCCCTCATCAGCCGCAGCCGGTCGCGGGCGCGGCAGTCGGCGTCCGCTATGATGAGGATGCACCGCCCATTGCCTTCCTGTTTACGGGCCAGGGAGCGCAATATGTGGGCATGGGAAAGGCGTTGTACGATACGCAGCCCGTATTTCGTCAGGCGCTGGCGCAATGTGACGCCATCCTGCGCCCTCACCTGGACGCGCCCCTCCTGTCCATCCTGTTCAGCGCCGAAAGCGACACGTCCCCCTTGCTTCACCAGACCGCCTATACGCAACCAGCCCTCTTCGCGCTGGCGTATGCGCTGGCGCAAATGTGGATCGACTGGGGAATCCGACCTGCTGTTCTGCTCGGCCACAGCGTCGGCGAATATGTGGCGGCCTGCCTGGCGGGCGTCTTCAGTCTGGAGGATGGTCTGCGGCTGATCGCCACCCGCGCGCGCCTGATGCAGTCGCTGCCACAAGAGGGGGGCATGATCGCCGTTATGGCGGCGGAAGAGCGCGTTCTGACGCATTTGCAGCCTTATCGGCAAGACGTTTCTATCGCTGCCATCAACGGCCCGGAAAGCGTCGTCCTATCGGGAACAAATGCCGGCATCCAGGCCATGACCGCCATTCTGCGAGACGAAGGTATACGCGTGACCCCTCTCTCCGTCTCCCACGCCTTTCACTCCCGTTTGATGGAGCCGATACTGGCTGATTTTGAACTGGCGGCGCGGGCGGTTGATTTTTCCGCGCCCCAAATAGACCTGATATCCAACGTAAGCGGCGCCTGGGCAGGCGAGGAAGTGGCCCGGCCCGATTACTGGACCAGGCACATTCGCCAACCGGTGCGGTTTGCCGCCGGCGTCCAGAGGATCCAGGAACGGCATGTCCATCTGTTCCTGGAAATGGGTCCAAAACCAACCCTGTTGGGGATGGCGCGGCAATGCCTGCCGGCGGCGGAGAACCATTGGCTGCCCAGTTTGCGACAGGATCGTTCGGACTGGCAACAGATACTGGAAAGCCTGGGCGCATTATACGTTCAAGGGGCGCCGGTGGATTGGTCCCGTTTCGACCGCGATTATGGGCGACAGAAGGTGTTGCTGCCAACCTATCCATTCCAGCGGCAACGGTACTGGTTGCCGGACAGGAGGCGGCAACCGCAAAAGATCGGACAGCCTGGGCGGAACACGGGTCACCCGGTCTTGGGACAGCGATCGTTCTCCGCTGCCCTGCGGCCCAAAGAGTACCTGTTTGAGTCGGAAATTGATGCCGGCATACTTTCCATTCACGACCATCGCCTGTTTGACACGCCGGTCGTGCCAGCTTCCATATTCATGGAAATGGCCCTGGCGGCCGGCAGGGCCATATTTCCCACCGGCCAACTGGCATTGCAAGAGTTAGCCATTCACCAGCCGCTGTCGCTACCGGAAACGGAGACAAAACGGTTGTCCCTGTTACTGCAACCGGCGACAGCCTCCGCATACGCTTTTGAACTGCTCAGTCTGGCAGCGGATGGAGAAGAACCAGCCTGGGTCCGCCACGCCAGCGGCAACATCCGCATCGACGAAGATACCGCCGCGCCCGATCCCGATATTTTCAACGGCCCGATCGCCGAAAAGAACTGGCTGGACGTAGACGTGCAGCAGCTTTATCAGCAGTGCGAAAGCCGGGGTATGCAGTATGGTCCGGCGTTCCGCGCCGTCAGCAGATTACGCCGCGATGGGCAGGAAATCCTGAGCCAGGTTAATCTGCCGCAAAACAGGACCACGGAAGATGCCGACTTTCTGCTGCACCCCATTCTGTTGGATGCCTGCCTGCACGCATTGTGGGCGGCCATGCCGGAATCAACGGCGATTTATGTGCCCGTTTCGATTGCCGAAGTAAGGTGCTTTCGACCTGCCGGCATTTCTCTCTGGTGTCGGGCGCGGATTGAGGCCGACCAGCCCGCCGACCCCGCGGCGCTAACAGCCACCCTGCACCTGTTTGACGACGACGGCGCACCGGTAGCGGCCCTCACCGGCGTGCAGCTACAGCGGGTCGAGGGGAAGATGCGCCGCCACTCCCCTGCCACCGATTGGCTATACGAAGTTTCGTGGAACCCGTCGCCGCTGGCTGGCCAGACGCCCACCCTGGCAAGAGAGGAATCCGGCGACTGGCTGCTGTTCTGTGATCGACAGGGGGTGGGCCGGCAACTGGCCCAGGAAATGAAGACGCGCGGACTGCGCCCGATCCTGGTATTCAGCGGAAAAGCGTTTGCCGCCCAGGCAAACGGCACGTATATCGTCAATCCCGCCAGTCCGACCGATTTCCAGCAGTTGTTGCGCCGGGAAAACGGTTGTCGCCGGATCGTGCACTGCTGGAGCCTTGATGAAGCCGCCTGGGACGACGCGGTTCCCGCCACGGCGCAACTGGCGGGTTGCGGCAGCGTGCTGCACACTATCCAGGCCATCCCGCAACAGCCGGGGGCAGACCGACCGCGGGTCTACCTGGTGACGCGCGGGGCGCAGTTTGTCGCCGCGGCGCCGGCGGCTGTGAACGCCTGTCAGGCCCCGGTGATCGGCCTGGCGCGGACCATCGCCCTGGAACACCCGGAACTGGCTTGCACCCTGATCGACCTGGATGCCACAACCGACGCCGCGGCTGCGCCGCGGCTCTTGATGCCAGAGCTGCTGGCCGCGGACGTGGAGACGCAGATCGCCTACCGGGGAGAGATGCGGTACGTGGCCCGGCTGCAGCGGTTTGTCGCGCCCGATGAAACGGCGCAGCCGCTACCCATCCCGGCCAACCAGCCCATCCGCCTGCAACTGTCGCCCACCGGTATCCTGGAGAATATGCGGTTTGTGCCCCTGAAACGACGCGCGCCAGGTGCGGGAGAGGTGGAAATCGCCGTGCGGACGACTGGGTTGAACTTCCGAGACGTGCTGTACGCATTGGGTATGCTGGCGGATCATGGGGAGACGTTCAGCGGCGGAATGGGAGACGCATTGCCTGCCGGCCGCGAATGTGCCGGCACAATCACGGCCATTGGCGCCGGCGTGACCCAGTTTCGCGTGGGCCAGGACGTCATCGCCGCCATGACCGTGCACGGCCTCAGCAGTTACGTGATCGCGGACGCGCATCTCGTCATCCCCAAACCGGCGCACCTCTCGTTTGCCGCGGCAGCAACGATCTCCATCGCCTTCCTGACGGCCACTTACGGACTGTGCCGCCTGGCGCGGATGCAGGCCGGCGACCGGGTACTCATTCACGCCGCCGCCGGCGGCGTGGGCCAGGCGGCCGTCCAGTTAGCGCAACGGGCCGGGGCAGAGGTGTTTGCCACCGCCAGCCCCGGCAAATGGGCGTTCCTTAAATCGCAAGGAATCCAACACGTCATGAATTCACGCACGCCTGATTTTGCCGCGGAAGTGCAGCGACTGACGGATGGGCACGGCGTAGACATCGTGTTGAACAGCCTGAATGGTCCGTTTATTCCGCAGAGTCTGGCGGCGCTGGGGAAAAATGGACGCTTCATTGAAATCGGCAAGATCGGCGTCTGGGACGCCGACCAGATGGCCGCCGTCAGGCCAGACGTGCGCTATTTCCTTTTCGATTTGAGCGAGATTGTGCAGCAGACGCCGGCGCACATCACGTCCACTCTGGCAGAACTGCGCCAGCTATTGCAAGCGGCGGAGATCCGACCGCTGCCGCACAAAATCTTCGCTTTGCAGGACACGGCGGCGGCCTTCGCGTTCATGGCCCAGACGAACCACATTGGCAAGGTCGTCATTTCGCGGCAGGAAGATGCCGGCAAAGCCCTTCCACCCATCGTCCGACCTGACGCCAGCTACCTGATCACCGGCGGGTTGGGCGCGCTAGGTTTGCAGACAGCCGCCTGGTTGGCGGCGCAGGGAGCGCGTTATCTGGTGCTCACGGGCCGGCGCGGCGTCACGACTAAAAGCCAGGCAGAAGCCGTGCAGCTACTGGAGGCCGCCGGAGTGCAGGTGCGGGTGGCGCAGGCGGATGTCTCCCGGTATGCAGAAGTGGCGCGCCTGGTGCAGGAAATCGAGCCAGATTTTCCTCCTTTGCGGGGCATTGTCCACGCCGCTGGCGCGCTTGACGACGGTGTTCTGACACAGCAAACGTGGGAACGATTCCAACGTGTGCTGGCGCCAAAGGTTCGCGGGGCGTGGCATTTGCATCGAGCGACGCGATCCTTGCCCCTGGACTTTTTTGTTTGTTACTCCTCGGTAGCATCCTTGTTGGGGACATCCGGGCAGGGGAGTTACGCTGCCGGCAACAGCTTCATGGACGCCCTCATGGTGCAGCGCCGTCTTGATCATCAGCCAGGGTTGAGCATCAACTGGGGGCCGTGGGAAGATGCCGGCATGTGGGCCGACGCATCCAACCACCATCGGTCCGTCTCCCGCGTCGTGCAAACAATCGATCCGCCGCGTGGATTCCAAGTTATGGAAACCTTGCTGCGTGCCGACGTGGCTCAGGTCGGGGTATTGCCCATTGATTGGCGCGCCTTCAGGCAACATTTCCCGTACAACGCGCACCTTCCGTTTTACCAGGCACTCCAGGCGACCCCGTCCGCCGCTGAGTCAAGCGATGCGCGCCGCTTTATCGAAACACTCAAAGAAGCGCCAGCCTACCGGCGACCGGAACTGCTAGCAGAATACGTCCAGGGCCAGATTGCCAGAGTCCTCGGCTGGACGGCGGCGAATCAGATTGAACCCCGGCAGCGAATCATCAGCCTGGGCGTAGATTCGCTCATGGCGGTTGAATTGCGCAACCGGTTGGAATACGACCTGGCTTGCTCCTTGCGCTCAACGCTCTTGTTTGATTACCCCACCGTGGAAGCGCTCGCCGCCTACCTGGGAGAAACCCATCTACACCTGGCGGCAGCGGAGGAAAAGGAAAGCCAACAACCAGAAACGACGCCCATGCCGGACACCCTGGCGCAATTACACGAACTGTCGGAAATGGAAGCAGAGGCGTTGCTGCTGGAACAACTAGAAAGGATGCAGTTGTAAACATATGGAACCAGGCGCAGCACAGCAGGCAACACAGCAGGCAGCACGGCAGATAGAAACCCTGTCCCCGACAAAGCGCGCCCTGTTGGCCCTCAAAGAAGCGCAAAACCGCCTGGACGCGGCGGAATATGCGCGGATTGAGCCGGTGGCTATTGTGGGCATGGGGTGTCGATTCCCTGGAGGTGCGCGTGATCCCCAATCCTACTGGCAACTATTGATCAATGGCGTTGACGCGATCACGGAGATCCCCGCTGACCGCTGGCCGATCGCGGCGTTCTACGATCCTGACCCCAACGCGCCGGGCAAGATGACGACACGTTATGGGGGTTTTCTGGAAGACGTTTATGATTTTGACCCGCAGTTCTTCCAGATCACGCCACGCGAAGCATTCAACATGGATCCACAACAACGTTTGTTGTTGGAAGTCAGTTGGGAAGCGTTGGAGAACGCTCACCAGCCGCCGGACACGCTATTTGGCAGCGCCACCGGCGTTTTCATGGGCATCAGCAGCGTCGATCACGCCTTGATCACGGCGCGAAAAATCGAGGCGATAGACGGCCATTTTGGCACCGGCAACGCGATCAGCATCGCCGCCGGGCGGCTGTCTTACGCGCTGGGAGTGACCGGGCCGAGCATGGCCGTGGACACTGCCTGCTCCTCGTCCCTGGTAGCCATTCATCTCGCCTGCCAGAGTCTGCGTCAGCGGGAGTGCGATATGGCCCTGGCCGGCGGCGTCAACGTGTTGCTCGCGCCAGAATTTACCATCAATTTTTCTAAGGCGCGGATGCTGTCGCCCGACGGGCGCTGCAAAACGTTCGCGGCGGCGGCCAACGGTTATGTCAGGAGCGAGGGGTGTGGTGTCGTTGTCCTGAAACGGCTGTCGGACGCCGTTGCTGCCGGGGATGCGATCGTGGCCGTTATTCGCGGATCAGCCGTCAATCAGGATGGGGCCAGCGGCGGATTGACCGTGCCCAGCGGACCCTCGCAGGAACAGGTCATCCGGCAGGCGCTGGCAAACGCCAGGGTCGATCCGGCGCAGGTGAGTTATATTGAGGCGCACGGAACAGGCACTTCTCTGGGCGACCCCATCGAAACAGGTGCGTTGGCTGCCGTGTTCGGGCAGTCCCATTCAACGGCGACGGCGGCGGGGCTGTTACTGGGTTCTGTGAAAACGAATATCGGTCACCTGGAGGCGGCTGCCGGCATTGCCGGCATCATCAAAGTCGCCCTGGCGCTACAACATCAACGCATCCCCCCCCATTTACACTTCGATACGCCCAATCCCCATATTCCCTGGGATGCCCTGCCGATGACGATTCCTACCGAACAACACCCCTGGGAACCACGCGGCGAGCGGCGAATCGCCGGCGTCAGCTCATTTGGATTCAGCGGCACGAACGCGCACGTTGTTTTAGAGGAGGCGCCGCCACGCCCACCGCAGGACCGCGGCGCCTGGGAGCGACCGGCCCACTTGCTGCCGCTGTCGGCCAAGACAGACGAGGCGTTACGGCGGTTGGCTCAAAAATATGCGGAGCAAATAGCCACCAACAGGAGCGTTGACGTCGGGGACCTCTGTTTTTCGGCAGCCACGGGCCGCTCCCACTTCCGCCACCGGCTGGGTCTGGTAGCTGATTCGGCGGCCCAACTCCAAGCGGGATTAGACGCCTTTCTGGCGGGTGCGGACTTGAGCGGCATGGTTGCCGGGGTCGGGGCGGAGACACACCCGACGCCAAAAGTCGCCTTTCTCTTTACCGGCCAGGGGGCGCAATATGCCGGCATGGGGGCCACGCTGTACCGGACGCACCCCCTGTTCCACGAACTACTCGATCAATGCGATCAGATTCTACGCCCTTATCTGCCCCAATCACTGCTATCCGTCCTCTACGCCACCGCAGATGAACCGGGAACGCTGACCCAAACTGCGTACACGCAGCCGGCGCTGTTCGCGCTCGAATATGCACTGGCCCAGGTATGGCAATCGTGGGGGGTGAAGCCGGCCATGTTGCTGGGGCACAGCGTCGGCGAGTACGTGGCGGCCTGCCTTGCCGGCGCGTTTTCGCTGCCGGATGGTTTGCGCCTGGTAGCGGAACGGGCGCGGCTGATGCAGGCTTTGGCGGCAGATGCCGGCAAAATGGCCGCCGTTTTCGCCGATGTAGCGCTGCTTGAACCGTTCATTCAGCCCTACCGGCGGCAGGTAGCAATTGCCGGCAACAACGGCCCGGCAAACGTCGTGATCTCTGGACAGCGCCAGGCGATAGACGCCATTCTGGCCGCGTTGTCGCAGCAGCAAATTGAGACGCGCACGTTAGCCGTCTCCCACGCGTTTCATTCTCCGCTGATAGAACCGATGCTGGACGCATTTACACAAGTCGCCAGCCAGATCGAGATGCGACCTTTGCGCCTGCCGGTGGTATCCAACGTGACCGGCGAGGTGATGCCGCCAGGTCATCAATTGACGCCCGCCTATTGGCGGCGGCACACGCGAGAAGCCGTTCAATTTCGCAGCGGAATGCAGACGCTTCTGGCCCACGGAAGCGGAATCTTTCTGGAAATGGGGCCGAAACCCGTTTTGCTGGGGCTGGGGAAACAATGTTTGCCCGATCCATCGCTGCTGTGGCTGCCCTCTTTGAGGAGCGGGGTCGATGATTGGCGCGTGCTGTTGTCCAGCCTGGCAGATTTGTACACCAGCGGCGTGACAATTGATTGGCGCGCCTTCGACGATGGGTATCAGCGACGCCCGCTAACTTTGCCGACCTACCCATTCCAGCGCAAGAAGTATATGTCCCCAACTATTGAAGGTGATTTATCGATGACGTCTGCAGAAAAACAGCCCATGAATCAGCCGGAACAGAAGCCACGGCAGGAGATCGTCCTGGCCCGATTGCAGTCCGTAGTGGCCCGCCTGATGCGGCTTTCGCCCCAAGACATTCACACCACGACCACTTTTCTCGAATTGGGCGCCGATTCAATCATTTTTATCGACGCCATTCGCGTGATTGAGAAGGTATTCGGAATCAAGATCGGTGTACGACAGCTCTTTGAGGAGTTGACAACGCTGGAACTGCTGGCCGGCTACATTGACGCCAATCTGCCTGGCGATTGGACACCGGAAGACGAACCAAAGGAAAAGGCCGCGGGGCGGGCCACGCCGGATATTGGGGTGGCGGCGATCACGCCTGCGCCCGTTATGCCGGCATCCTCCCCCACCCCGGCGACAATCCCGGTGCGCCAGCCGGCGCCGGTTGAGCCGCCGCGACCGGCAACAACAATTGCCGCCGCGCCGCCGCCGCGCGTGAATGCCGGCAATCCCCCTGTTGGCGGCAACCTTGAACAACTCATGATGCGCCAGTTGCAGGTGATGTCCGAGCAGTTGCATCTGCTGCGCGGCGGCGTGGCGGCGGACCTGCCGCAACCGGTGCAGACGCCAACGATGCCGGCAGAGGAGCCGCCTGGCGCAACGTCGGCGAGCCTGATCAACCCGGTACAGATGTCGCCCGAAAACGATCCGGCGACAGTGCGGCAACAGGCGACGTCCCCATTTGTGCAGGCGGGAAGCGCCGCGGTCAACCTGACGCCGGAGCAGACGGAATACGTGCAAGCATTTATCCGGCAGTACACGCAACGCACCGCCGGGTCGAAAGAACTGGCGCAAACGTATCGCCCCGTCCTGGCCGACATTCGTTCTATCATGGGTTTTCGCCAGGAGTTAAAGGAGTTGTGTTACCCAATCGCCGCTGATCGTGGTCAGGGGACGAACATCTGGGACGTAGACGGCAACCGGTACCTGGACATTGCGATGGGGTTTGGGGTTCATTACTTCGGACATGGGGCGTCGTTTATCGAACAGGCGGTACAGAGGTATTTGCAGCAGGGAATCCAGGTGGGTCCGCAATCCGACATTGCCGGCGAAGTTGCAGCCCTGATCTGCGAATTGACGGGGGTCGAACGGGTCACCTTCTGCAACACGGGAACCGAATCCGTGATGACGGCGATTCGACTGGCGCGCGCCGTCACGGGACGTGCGCAGGTCGTCCTCTTCAAAGGGTCTTATCACGGTCATACCGATACGACGCTGACCGTTTCCCGCAAAACAAATGGGGCCATCAAAACGGATCCCATGGTGCCGGGCATTCCGCAGGGCGTCGCCGACGACGTGCTGGTGCTCGAATACGGCGACGCGGACGCATTGGCGATCATTCGCGCGCGGGCATCACAACTGGCAGCTGTGCTCGTGGAACCGGTACAAAGCCGCAAGCCCGACCTGCAACCGGGCGCGTTTTTGCGCCAGTTGCGGGCGCTGACACGGGAGGTGGATGTGCCCCTCATTTTTGACGAAGTGCTGCTCGGTTTCCGCATTCATCAGGGAGGGGCGCAGGCATGGTTTGACGTTGAAGCCGACATCGTCACCTATGGCAAGGTGATCGGAGGCGGATTGCCCATTGGCGTTGTCGCCGGCAAGGCGAAGTATATCGACGCCGTTGATGGCGGCATGTGGGGGTATGGGGATGATTCCTACCCGCAGGTGGCGACTTCGTTTGTTGCCGGCACTTTCTGCAAACACCCCCTCTCGATGGCCGCCGCGAAAGCGGTGCTCAATCGCCTCAAAGCCGCCGGACCGGCCCTGCAAGAGCAGCTCAATCAGAAAACAACCCGACTGGCGGAAACGTTGAATCGATATTTTCGGGAACAAAACGTCCCGATGCAGATTTCCCACTTTGGATCCCTGTTTCGCTTCACGCCGTTGACGAATTTCAGCATATTTTATCAGCCGCTGGAGTTTGACCTGCTTTATCACCATTTGATTCATAAGGGCGTCTACCTGTGGGAAGGGCGGACCTGCTTCTTGTCCACGCCGTTTTCTGAAGATGATTTCAATCACCTCGTCAGCGCCTTCAAAGAAAGCATCGCCGAAATGAAGGCGGGCGGATTCTTTCTCTCGTCCGCCGCAGGGGCAAAGAGTGCCGTATCGCCGCAAGCTGTGGTGGAAAATGCCGGCATTCAGACAGCCACAAGCCCATCGCCGCCGCGCGCGCCGGAAGACACCCCACCCCGCTCTCCCAAGCCTGTTCCCGCAACCCGCGAATCAGCCAGCAGCGGATTCTGGGACCGTCACCAGGCGAAACCCACGTTGGGCCGGGCAACTCCCCAGCAGACGCGCGCCAGCGGTAGCGGGTCGCCCACCGGGGAGATGCAATTCAGTCTGTTCTATTTTGGCAGATATGACTCATCCTACGAAGAAAGCAAATACGCGCTTCTATTTGACGGCGCAAAATTCGCCGATGATCACGGGTTTGCGGCTATCTGGCTGCCAGAACGTCACTTCCACGCCTTTGGCGGCCTGTCGCCAAACCCCTCCGTATTAGGCGCGGCGCTGGCCAGGGAGACCCGCCACATCCAATTGCGCGCCGGCAGCGTCGTCTTGCCCTTGCATCACCCGGTTCGCGTCGTGGAGGAGTGGTCTGTTGTCGATAACGTCTCCAACGGACGTGTTGGGCTGGCATTCGCCTCCGGCTGGCATCCGGACGACTTCGTATTCGCGCCGGAATCATTCGGCAATCATCGGGACATCATGTTCCACAGGATAGCGGAAGTCCAGCAGTTGTGGCGTGGAGAACCGATCACCTATCGCGGGGGGGCCGGCAACGACGTTCCAATCCGCCTATTCCCCATGCCGATGCAGCGCCAACTGCCGATCTGGCTGACCATCGTCAACAACCCGGACACGTACGTGGAGGCCGGTAAAATGGGGGCAGGCGTATTGACCAATCTCATGGGGCAGACGGTTGATGACCTGGCGCAAAACATCGCTCTGTACCGGAATGCTCTTGCCGCAAGCGGGCACGACCCGGCGTCCGGTCAGGTCACCGTCTTGTTGCACACCTTCGTCGGGGGAGACCTGGAAGAAACACGAGAGGCAGCCCGCCAACCTTTCTACAGTTACCTGCAATCGGCAATTGGGTTGTTCCAGAACCTGGTAAGAAGCCAGGGATTGGACATCGACTTTGAAAACGTGTCCGAGGAGGACCTGGCGTACATTCTTTCGCTCGCCTATGACCGGTACGTACAGACCAGCGCCCTCATAGGCACGCCAGATAGCTGCCTGTCGGTCATCGAATCGTTGCAGGCGATCGGCGTCGATGAGATCGCCTGCCTGGTCGATTTTGGCCCTGCGCCGGAGTTGGTGCTGGCAAACCTGCCCCACTTAAACACCTTGAAGGAGCGCTGCCGGGCAAATGATCGTTCGGCGACCAGTTCTGCCAATACAGCCGTCAGGGCTAACGGAGATTACGCCCACCCCCCACCCTCCCCTGGGGTGACAATTGCGCGGGCGACTGATTCGCAAAAGCTTCTCTGGGTATTGGCGCAAATCCAGGAGGAAGGCTCCCTGGCGTACAACGTCTCCATCAGTTTACGGTTGCAGGGCAACCTGGACGTTGCCCGATTGAAACGGGCGATACAGACCGTGATACAGCGGCACGAATCATTGCGCACGGGGTTCAGCGCCGATGGCAACTTGCAACAGATCCGCAGCCATGCCGAGCCTGACCTATCGTATGCAGATTTCGCCCACCTGGAGGACCAGGAACAACAGCGGGAAATCGCCGCTTTTTACGCCCAGGAAAGCAGGACGCCGTTTGATCTCCGCGATGGCCCGGTGTTGCGGGCGCGCGTGATCCGACTGGCAGAGACGGCGCACCTGTTTGTGCTCACCTCCCACCACAGTCTGATTGATGGCTGGTCGCTGGGTAACGTGCTCAAGGAAATCGATAACCTTTACCGTCAGGGTGCGCGTGATGGGGATGATGGGTTAATGCCGGCACGCCAGTTTCGCGACTACGTGCAGTGGCAAACAGAAAACGAAGCCAGACCTGAATTCGCCGCCCACGAGGCCTACTGGTTGACACAGTTTTCCGGCCCCGTGCCCACGCTCAACCTGCCCACGGATCGCCCACACCCCCCTATCGTCTCCTTCCGCGCGCAAAGGCAGACGGTTTTTCTCGACGCGGCGCTATCACGCGCCCTGATCCAGGTCAGTCGCAATCACGGGTGTACGCTGTTCATGACCCTGCTCTCCGCCTACGGCGTGCTACTGCACAGGTTGACCGGCCAGGACGACCTGGTGATAGGTTCGCCAGCCGGAGGCCGCGATCTGGATGGCGGCGCGGACATCGTCGGTTATTGCGCCCGTTTGCTACCCTTGAGGAGCCGGCTCACCGCCGATCCCCTTTTCACACATTACCTGAAGATGATGCGCAGCACTTTGCTGGATGCGCATGAGCACCAGGATTACCCGCTGCCGCGACTGCTGGACAGGCTGCAAATCTCGCGCGATTTAAGCCAATCCCCCCTGGTTACGGTCACCTTTAACATGGAACGCCCCATTGACATTGCCACGATTGGTGATCTGCCGGCATCCCTGACGCCCCAATCCATCGGGTTCGCCCCCTTCGACCTGATGCTCAACGCCACCATCGTCAATGAGGAGATCGTGCTGGATTGTGACTACCACACCGATCTGTTTGAATCCGAAACGATAACGCGCTGGCTAAACCACCTGCAAACCTTGTTGGCCGCGATTGTTGCCAATCCCGAACAGCGCGTCAGCGAGCTGGCGCTGTTACCTGAAGCTGAACGAGAGCAGATTCTGTCTTCGTGGAACGAGACAGACACCCCATACCCGGATGACGTATGTATTCATGAACTCTTCGCGGCGCGCGCCGCGCAGACGCCAGACAGCGTGGCCGCCGTATTCAACGGCGGGGAAATCAGTTATCGGGAGTTGAACGAACGGGCCAATCAACTGGCCCATTACCTGCAAGCGGCGGGGGTGGGTCCAGAAGTGCTGGTCGGTATCTGCCTGGCGCGCTCTTTCGACATGCTCGTGGGCCTGTTGGGAATTCTGAAAGCGGGTGGCGCATATATTCCCCTGGATCCGGTCTACCCACCGGAGCGGCTGGCCATCATGTTGCAGGATGCGCAGATCGTCGTCACACAGCAATCGCTGGCGGGTCGGCTGCCCCAGGAGCATAAACGCCTCATCTGTCTGGATACAGAGCAGGAGAAAATCGGGCAGCAGGCAAAAGAAAATCCTACCAGCCACGTCAATCCAGAACACCTGGCCTATATCATTTTCACTTCCGGTTCCACCGGTATCCCCAAGGGCGTGGTTGTACGCCATAAACCCGTCATCAACATTATTGATTGGGTGAACAAAACGTTCCAGATTAATCAACAGGACAGGTTACTGTTTATCACATCGCTCTGCTTCGACCTCTCCGTGTATGATATTTTCGGCATTCTGGCTGCCGGGGGTTCCATCCATATCGCTTCCGAAGCCGACATCCGAGAACCGGAAAGATTGCAGACCCTCTTGTACACGGAGCCGATCACCTTCTGGGATTCAGCGCCGGCGGCTTTGCAGCAACTCGTTCCTTTCTTTGACGCCTCGCCGCCGCAAAAAACCCCGTCCTTGAGAATCGTCTTTCTCAGCGGGGATTGGATACCCGTAACCTTGCCGGATGTCGTGAGAAGGGTATTCCCTCTGGCGCGTGTGGTCGGCCTGGGAGGGGCAACGGAAGCCACCATCTGGTCGAACTACTTCTTGATCGACAGGGTCAATCCAGAGTGGACGAGCATTCCTTATGGGCGACCGATCCAGAATGCCCGCTACTACGTCCTGGACCCTTATTTGAACCCGTGTCCGATAGGCATTCCTGGCGATCTGTATATTGGCGGTCAATGCCTGGCCGCCGGCTATAACGACCTGACCATCACGGCGCAGAAGTTCATTCCCGATCCTTTTGCGGACACGCCAGGCGCGCGGCTTTACAGGACCGGGGATTTGGCCCGTTTCTGGCCGGATGGCCATATCGAATTCCTGGGCCGGGTCGACAGCCAGGTAAAAATCCGCGGTTTCCGCATTGAACTGGGAGAAATAAACGCGGCGCTGCTGCAACATGATCGGGTACGGGAAGCGCTCGTCGTCCCCTTTGGGGATCGTCACCATAAATACCTGACAGCTTATGTGGCCGCCGAGGCCCCGCATCCTCCCGTTGAGGAATTGCGCCGTTTTCTACAGCAGAGCCTGCCGGAATACATGATCCCGGCGCGTTTCATCATGCTCGAATCGCTGCCGGTGACGGTTAATGGCAAAGTGGATCGAAAAGCGTTGCCGTCGCCGGAAGACATGGCGACGGGGAAAGAATCACCCGCGGCGGCGCTGCCGCATACCTCCACGGAAGACGTTCTCTGTACCATCTGGGCAGAGCTTTTTGACAGCGGGATCACCACCGGCGGCAACTTCTTTGAGTCTGGCGCCAGTTCGATCACGATTACGCAACTGGTCGCCCACATCAGGGAGATATTCGGTATCGATCTACCTTTGCGATCGGCGTTTGAGTTTCCCACCGTTGCCGCGTTGGCCGGGGAAATTGATGCGATCAAACAACATGCGTTGGGGTTGGAACTGCCGGCAATTGCCCCTATCCCGCGAACGGAAAGCCTGCCCCTGTCGTTTGCCCAACGCCGTCTCTGGTTCCTGGATCAGCTGGAGGAGCAACAGGGCGCCACCTACAACGAAATCATCGTCGTGCGCCTCAACGGCGCATTACGAATCGACGCTCTGGAAGCCGCTGTGCGGGCAATCATTCAACGCCACGAGGTGCTGCGTACCACATTTAACGTCGCGGACCATGAGCCGGTGCAGACCGTTCACGCCAACTGTCCCTGGGCGCTGCAAACTGTCTCCATGCAGGAGATACCCGCGGCAGAGCAGGAAGAAGCTATCGAACGCCTGGTGATCGCCGAAACCAGGCATGTTTTTGACCTGCGTCACCTCCCGTTGCTGCGCGCGGTACTCGTGTCACTCGCTCCTGACAGCTACGTTCTGTTGTTGATCATGCACCACATTATCTGTGATGATTGGTCGATGGGCGTATTCGTCAATGAAATCGCCACGTTTTACCGGGCCTTCGTTGCAGACAAACCGGCGCCGCTGCCATCGCTAGAGATACAGTACGGGGATTTTGCCCATTGGCAGCAACAATGGCTGCGCGGTGATCTCCTCACGAGGCAGTTGAACTACTGGCGACAGCAACTGGCCGGGGCGCCACCACTGCTGACATTGCCCACCGATTATGCCCGCCCGCGCGTACAACGATTCCAGGGCAGCAGCGAATATTTCCAGATCGACAAGGCGCTAAGCGAGAAGATCAAGGCTTTGAGCATCGCCGCCGGGACGACCACGTTCATGACGCTTTTGGCCGCGTTTTCTGTGCTGCTGGCCCGGTACAGTGGCCTCGAAGACATTGTCATTGGCACGCCGATCGCCAACCGGCGTCACCGGGAAATCGAGCCTCTGATCGGCTTCTTTGTCAATTTGCTCACATTACGCCTCGATCTTCGCGGCAATCCAGGCTTCAAGGCGTTGCTCAGCCAGGCGCGGCAGACGACGCTGGATGCGTACGCCCACCAGGATATACCGTTTGAGAAGCTGGTTGAAGTAATGCAACCAGAACGCAACCTCAGTTATTCCCCCATCGTGCAGGTTGTGTTTACGGTGCAAAATGCACCCATGAACCGGTTGGCGCTGCCTGACCTAACGTTTGCGCCGCTGAAAACAAAACGGATCGTCTCCAAATTTGATTTGACGTTGACGGTTGAAGAAAACGATGCCGGCATGATCGGCGAATTCGAATACAACACCGATCTGTTCCGCAGCACCACCATCAGCCACATGGTCAGCAGTTTCAGCCGGCTGCTGGCGGAGGTTGTGCGCGATCCAACTCAACCTTTATTTGACATCCCTCTGGGGACGGGAGCAACCGACGCCGGACCGCCGACAGAAGCGGACGAGCATATCGAAGAAGCGTTTAATTTTTAGGGCATGTGCCGCATCAAAAGCACTTTTCAATAGGCTGGAAACCGGTTTCTTGGATCGCTTGCGACGAGCGGCATAACAGAAGATGGGCCGATTCAAGAGGCTCAAGAACCGGGTTTTTCTATAGTAAAAGAAGGGACACGACTATGATAGATTGCTTGATCATCGGTTTTAATGACGCTAACTTCGGGGAATATGAGCAGATGATTCGCTCTATGGGGCCAGATTCAGGTCCCTATAGAGACCTGAATCTGGCATTTGTAAAATTGGACGGGCAGCCATACCGGGCGTTGGACATCTACAGCCGGTTGCGGAATGACGGACATTATTATCACAATGCTGATTTCTTGTGGCCCACTATTTTGTACCTGGGCAGCTATCTGCACCAGCGCGGTTTTTCCTTTGATTATGTCAATCTTTTTCAGTTGGAAAAGGAAAAACTGAAACAGAAATTGCTCCAGGAGGATATCCTCACCATCGCGATCACCACGACGTTGTATGTTTCGCCACACCCTATTGTCGAAATCGTCTCTTTCATCAGGCAGTACAACCAAAAAGCCAGGATTATCGTCGGCGGACCCTACGTATCCAACAAAGCGCAGTCTGTAACCAGCAGTGCTGGACTGATTGACGTGTTTAACTACATCGGCGCGGATATTTACGTTATCAACCAGGAAGGGGAGTTCGCGCTCATCAATATTCTGCACGCGCTTAAGAACCAGCGCGACCTGGCGCAGATAGACAATATCGCCTTCAGGCAAAACGGGTCCTACTGCATCACGCGCACGGCCATCGAATCCAACCCGCTGGAGGAGAACATGGTCGATTACGGCCTGTTCCCGGCGCGCGACCTGGGACCGTTCCTATCTTTACGCACGGCAAAATCCTGCCCATTTTCCTGCTCTTTCTGCGCTTTTCCCACCCGGGCGGGCAAGTACACCTACATGAGTGTGGCATGTGTCGAGCGCGAACTGGATGCGATCAAGGCTGCCGGCACGGCAACCCATCTCTATTTCATGGATGACACGTTTAATGTGCCGAAGAAACGGTTCCAGGAAATCCTGCGCATGATGATCAGGAATCAATACAACTTCAAATGGAAATCCTTCTACCGGTCTGATCATGGCGACGAAGAGACGATTGCCTTGATGCAGGAATCCGGTTGCCAGGCTGTCTTTCTAGGCGTGGAGTCAGGAAGCAACACAATCCTGGAAAGAATGAGAAAGACGGCCCGCCGGGAACATTATTTCAAAGCGATCCCGTTGCTGAAAAAAGCGGGCATCATGACCCACGCCAATCTGATTATTGGTTTTCCCGGCGAAACTTATGAGACTGTGCAGGAGACGGTTGCCTTCCTGGAGGAAGCGCAGCCAGACTTTTATCGGGCGCAGTTATGGTACGCCGATCCGGTAACGCCGGTGTGGAAAAAGAAGGATGAGTACGGCATTCAAGGGTCTGCTTTTAACTGGTCGCATCATACGATGGATTCGGCAACGGCCATTGAACTCGTCGATAAACTGTTCTTGTGCGTGCGCAACTCAACGTGGATGCCGCAATGGGGGTTTGAACAGTGGAGCGTCCTCTATTTGCAGGAGAAGGGCATGCCGTATGCGCGTGTCCAGGATTTTATCGACTGTTTCAACGTAATCATCAAAGACAAGTTGCTTCATGCCGGCAAAGAGGAAATCCCTGCCCCGCTGCTGGAGAATCTCCGCCGCAGTTGCCTGTATGATGATCCCGCGGGTCAGAAACCAGACATGGCCCTGAACGAACCATACTCCAGCGCTCGTTATGTCGCCGCGGAAGCGTATTGGCAAAAGGAGTTCCAACACCCATCCCTCTCCAATATCGCCGAGATATGCCGCCAGGCCCCCGACGCTGGCGACAAACAGCTCCTGTCGCTGCCCTGTCCAGTGGATGCCGGCATCTGGCAACAGATTCGCGCCGCCTACCAGGAGCCACTGGCAGACGTCATCCTGGCCGGCTACAGCCTGCTCCTCTCACGGCTCAACGGTCGCGCGGACGCCACCATTGTCATCGCCGGCAATACCACAAGCACCACACACCCATTCCCGGTCCGGTTGCGCCCGGCTCAGGATTTGAGCCGGGCCGCGCTGGCGCGCCAGGCGCAGCAGAAAGTGCGCCAATCGCTCGAACACGCTCTTTTTGCGCTATACATCATCACAAACCCGTATCGACGCCAGGAATTGGGGAGCACGCTGCCGCCTCTGGACGCCGGCTACATCTACACGAAGCGCAACGCCAGACGGCAACCGGTTGACATCGAGACCACCTGGCGACAGTACCGCGACGTCTTCGACGGGATGAAGTTGTGCCTGAGTGTGGTCGCGGATGACGACGGAGCGGATATCGAATTCTTATTTGATCCGAGATGGTTGGGCCTGGAAACAGTGACGCGGTTGTCAATGCTGCTGCAAAACATCCTCACTGCTTTCCATGATAATGCGCACGGGCTGCTCGAAGAAATCGCCAGCGCCACGGCGGAGCAAAATAGGGTCGTGGCGCTGGATGCCACAGAAGAATTCAGCTTTGGGTAAGGGATGATGTGCAATGACAACAGTTGAGCCTGATTTGATCGTATTTGACCGCAAAATGATTGCCAGCAGAGATTTCTGGCTGGAAAAACTGTCTTCTGGATGGAACAATGCCGGCATTCGACCCGACTTCCCGCGACCGGGCAACTTCCTATACGTTGAGAGCGCCGTTCCCCTGGATATCGAGGGAGAAGCGTACCAACGGCTGATCGCTCTCACGAATGGCGGCCCCTTCCTGATCTATACCACGCTCATGGCCGTACTGAGCATCTATCTTTACAAATATACGGGTCAGGAAGCCATTATTATTGGCAGCCCCAACCGACAACAAAATAGCCATTCTGCCGGCAAGAGCAACGTCGTGCCCATTATCAGCCCGGTCAACCCGGCCCACTCATTCAAGGAATTCTTGTTAGCCGTCCGCCACAATCTGCTGGAAGCGTATCAAAGACAATCCTATCCTTACGCCCATCTGGTGCGGGCGCTTGGCGTTGCCTCCATTGAAAACAAGAACCCACTATTCGACACCGCCTTGCTCCTGCGGGAAATCCACGACGAAATGCCGGCGGTAAGGCAGGATTTGACCATTGTCTTCTCCCTGGCGCAAGATGCGCTACGCGGTCAGATTCTGTTCAATCAAAATCTATTCCGCAACGAGACGATCACCGCTTTCGCCGACCAGTTTACCGCCTTGCTCCAAAACTGTCTCACCAACACCGACAGCCCCATCGCCAGTTTGCAGATGATGCCGGCAGCCGCCGCAGCAGCCTTCCTGGCAAAATGGAATCGTCCTGCCATCACCGCCCCGTCTCCACAATGTATCCACCACCTGTTTGAGCACCAGGCGACCCGGAGACCCAATCACCCCGCCGTTATCGACGGCAAAGAGAAACTGACTTACCAGGATGTGAACAGGCGTGCCAACCAGTTGGCGCACACCTTGCGGACACATGGGGTAGGCCCTGACAAGATCGTGGGACTGTACGTCGAACGCTCGCCAGAGATGATCATCGGTATGCTGGGCATTCTCAAAGCCGGCGGCGCTTACTTGCCGCTTAGCCCGACAGCGCCCCCGAACCGGCTGACCTTCATGCTCCAGGATACGCAGGCAGTCGTCTTGCTGACGCAAGAATCGTTGTTGGCGACTGCGCCCGATTACGCCGGCGCAATTATCTGCCTGGATCGGGATTGGGATGAAATTGCCGGCAGCAGCGACACGAACCCCACCAGCGACGTCCACCCGCACAACCTCGTCTACGTCATCTACACTTCCGGCTCCACCGGCAGGCCCAAAGGCGTCATGATTGAGCATGATGCTCTGGTCAACTTCACGCAGGCGGCCACGGCTGCCTATGGTATCAACGAACAAGATCGCGTACTGCAGTTCGCCTCGTTAAGCTTCGACGCGGCTGCGGAAGAAATTTACCCCTGCTTCTCCGCCGGAGCTACGCTTGTTCTCCGCACCCGCGAGATGCTGGATTCAGCCACAGACTTCATTCAACGCAGCCGCGATTGGGGCCTCACCGTCTGGGATTTGCCCACCGCCTACTGGCACCAGTTGGCCGACGAATTGGCAGCCGGAAACCTCACCTTACCCGACACCCTGCGCCTGGTGATCATCGGCGGCGAAGCCGCCCTGGCAGACCGGCTGCGCACCTGGCGCGCCGACATCGGCCCATACCCCGTTCTGCTAAACAGCTACGGCACGACGGAAGCGACCATCGTCTCAACCGTGTGCAATCTTTCCGAATACACCCCGGCGACGCATACGACCACCGCGCCCCCCATTGGTCGCCCACTGGACAACGCGCAGATATTCGTGCTGAACGTGGATAGACAGGTAGTTCCCGTCGGTGTTCCCGGCGAACTATGTATCGGCGGCGCCAGCCTGGCGCGCGGCTATCTCAACAACCTGGAACTGACTGAGCGCCGGTTTATCCCCCACCCATTTGACCCCAGGCCCGGCGCGCGGCTTTATCGCACAGGCGATCACGCTCGCTACCTGCCGGACGGCAATGTTGAGTTCCTGGGCCGGGTTGATCACCAGGTCAAGATTCGCGGATTTCGCATTGAACTGGGAGAGATTGAAGCCGTGTTGACCCAACACGCATTGGTTCAGGATGTCGTCGTGACCGCCCAGGAAAACGAACTGAATCACGACAAACAACTCGTAGCTTATGTGGTTCCTGCTACGCCTGATCTGAAAACGTGTGACCTGCAAAGGTACATGGAAGACAGGCTGCCCGATTACATGGTTCCGGCCCGCATGATGCTGCTAGAAACATTTCCGCTGACGTCTGGGGGAAAAATCGACCGGCGTAACCTGCCCAAACCGGAAGATATAGATCTGTCCACCCACTACGTCGCGCCGCGTCACCCTGTGGAAGAACTGCTGGCGTCCGTCTGGGCCGACGTGTTAGGCATCTCGCAGGTCGGGGTAAATGACGATTTCTTCGCCCTGGGTGGGCACTCATTGTTGGCAACGCAAATTGTCTCGCGCATTAAAGGTATCTTTGAAATCGAGTTGCCCCTGCGCACCTTGTTTGAGACCACCACAATCGCCTCGCTGGCCCAGGCCCTCCTGACGCGGGAATCTTCGCCGGGACAGCTAGAAATGATCGCCCGCCTGCACCAGCAGGTCAACGCCTTAACGGAAGCGGAAGTGGCCGCCATGTTGCAGCAAATGCACCATGACGAGGGAGTAGCCGTATGAAACAAGCTGATGCGGCAGCACGAAAAGCGTTGCTGGACCTTCTGTTGCGGAAGGAGGGTGTTCGCGCCGCGTCAGAATCCGGCATGATGCGGCTGCGCCAGCAAAAAGCGCCCCTTTCTTTCGCCCAACAGCGATTGTGGTTCTGGCAGGAGTTCAACCCGGATAGCCCTGCTTACAACATCCCGGCGGTGGCCCGCCTGTCGGGACCGTTGGATATCGCCGCGTTCAGGGACAGCTTCCGGGAGATAGTTTGCCGGCATGAGATTCTGCGCACCTCCTTTGTAATGGAAAACGACCAACCGGTACAGGTTATCATTCCTGAGGCAACATTCTCAATCCCCATCGTGGATTTGCGCCCAACCAAGGGTAGCCGCGGGCAAACCGCGGAGCTAGAGCGCCTGACCCTGGCCGAGGTGCAGCGCCCATTCGATCTGGCGCAGGCGCCGCTGATGCGCGCTCTGTTACTGCAGGCAGGTGACACAGAGTATCTTTTCGTATTGACCATGCACCACATCGTTTCTGATGGCTGGTCCATCGGCGTGTTCATGCAAGAATTGGCAACCCTGTATCCGGCGTTGCAGGCTGGAGATGCGCAGCCTTTGCCGGCATTGCCCATCCAATATGCGGACTTCGCCAGTTGGCAGCGACAATGGCTGCAAGGGGACAGGTTGCAACGCCAGCTTCGTTACTGGCAAGAGAGCCTCGCCGGCGCTCCCGCCCTGCTAGAATTGCCGACCGACCGGCCCCGGCCACCGCTGCAAACGACGCGGGGCGGCGCCCTGTTTTTTGAACTGGACGCACCGTTGACTGCCGGGCTGGAGAAGTTAAGCCAGCAACTGGGTGGCACCCTTTTCATGACCCTGTTGAGCAGTTTTGCCGTGCTCCTGGCTCGATACGCCGGCCAGCAGGACATCGTCATCGGCTCCCCGATCGCCAATCGAACGCGCGACGAAATCGAAGCCCTGATCGGTTTCTTTGTCAATATGCTGCCGCTGCGCATCAAGCTAACCGGCAATCCCCGCTTCGATGCGTTGTTTGCGCAGGTTCGCGAGAGTTCACTGGGCGCATTCGCGCACCAGGATCTACCGTTTGAAAAGCTTGTTGATTCATCCCAGGTCGAGCGAAACCTGAATTACCACCCTGTATTTCAGGTAGCCTTTAGCCTGGACAATGCGCCCGCCCGGCAGTTGAAACTCTCCAACCTCTCCTTAACGCTGATAGAACCGGAGCGCACCACGGCGAAGTTTGATCTGACGCTGAGCATGGAGATGCGCGGGCAGCAATTAGTGGGCGAATTTGAGTATAACCGGGACCTCTTTGATACCGCGACCATCGAACGGGCCATTACCCATTTTCAGACACTGCTGCAAAGCATTGTGCGCGATCCAACGGAGCGCATCGCGCAACTAAACATGCTGCCCGCGGCAGAACGGCAACAATTGCTGATAACCTGGAACGATACCGGCACAGCCTACCCGAAAACGGCGTGCGTGCACCAATTATTTGAGGAACAGGTGCGGGCAATGCCGGCAGCGACGGCCCTCACCTTCGCGGAAGCGCACCTGACCTACGCGGAACTCAACAGGCGGGCGAACCAGATTGCCCACGCCTTGCGGCAGATGGGCGTGGGTCCAGAAACACCGGTCGGTCTGGCCATTGAGCGTTCGCCGGAAATGATCATTGGCATGTTGGCCATCATCAAGGCCGGCGGCGTTTTTGTGCCCCTGGATTTGAGCTATCCCGCGGAACGCCTTTCCTTCATGTTGCAGGATACGCGGATCAAGTTCCTGTTAACACAGGAATCTTTGCTCGATCAACTGCCCCCGCACGAGGCGCTCGCGCTGTGCCTGGATCGGGATGGCTCTTTTTGGCAGCAGCAGCCAGAAAGCAACCCTCCTAACCTGACCTGCGCAGACAATTGTATTTACATCATGTACACATCCGGTTCCACCGGCATCCCCAAAGGAGTGGCCATTCCCCATCGGGGCGTCGTCCGACTGGTGAAAACGACGAACTATAGCCCCTTCACCGCCGACGAGGTTTTCTTTCAATCATCCGCCGTTACATTTGACGCCTCTACCCTGGAAATATGGGGCAGCCTTTTGAACGGGGCCAGACTGGTGCTGCCACCTCCTGGACTGGCCTCATTCGAGGAGCGGGACAGACTCCTGCTGGAACACCGGGTTTCGACATATTGGATCACCACCGGACTATTCCACAAGGCAGTGGAAGAAAATGCCGTCGGCCTGCGGCAGGCGCCCCGCATCTGGACAGGCGGAGAAGTGCTGTCTGTGCCGATTGCCGCCAGGCTGCTGGAAGAGCTGCATGGCCGGGGCGTGCTCACCAATTTCTATGGGCCGACAGAAAACACAACCTATACAACGTTTTACCTGATTGCGGACAAATCCAAAATTGGAAACAATGTTCCCATCGGCAAGCCAATTGCCAACAGCCAGGTGTACGTTCTCTCGCCGCAGATGGAACCGACGCCGATCGGCATTCCCGGCGAACTGTATGTGGGGGGGGACGGCCTGGCGCGCGGCTACGCCAATCGACCCGGCCTGACGGCGGAACGGTTTGTGCCCCATCCTTTTGCCGCCATACCTGGTGAACGTCTTTACAGAACAGGCGACCTGGTCCGTTATCTGGCGGATGGAAATATCGAGTTTATTGGCCGCGTGGACCACCAGGTAAAGATTCGCGGCTTCCGCGTGGAAGTCGGCGAAATAGAAACAGCCCTGAGAAAGCATCACGTGATACAGGATGCCCTCATCGTCCCGTATGAAGACCGGCCCGGAAGCCGCAAGCTCATCGCTTACATCATCTGTCATCCAGGTCAGGCGCGCCCCGACATCCACCTGCTGAGACAATATCTGGGCGAGACGTTGCCCGATTATATGCTGCCGGCATATTACATCTGGATGGATACGTTTCCGCTGAATTCGAGCGGCAAGGTTGACCGACACCGGTTGCCCAGGCCGGAGCAATCTCGGCCGGAACTCGCTGTGGGGTATATGCCGGCACAAACCCCCATCGAGCAGCAACTAATGGAAATCTGGCGGGACGTGCTCGGACTCTCCCAGGTCGGCATCTATGACAACTTCTTTGAAATGGGCGGCGATTCGATCATCAGTATCCAGATGGTGGCGCGGGCCAACCGGCGCGGGCTACAGCTTTCACCCCAGCAAATCTTCCAGAACCAGACAATCGCGGAGCTGGCCGCGGTTGTGGACACGGCGCCTGTGACGACTGCCGCACAGAACCCGGTCACCGGCCCTGCCCCGTTGACGCCCGTCCAGCGATGGTTCTTTGAGCAGAAGTTAACCAATCCCCACCATTTCAACCAATCCGTCCTGCTGCAAGTGGCCGCCGACGTTGATTCAGCCGCTTTGCAGGAAGCCATGCGCCAGGTGTTGATACACCACGACGCCTTGCGACTACGTTTTGGGGCGGCAGAAGACGGCTGGCAGCCGTTCTACCTCCCCCCATCCCAGGCATTCCTCTCGTTTGAGATCGTTGACATTGCGGTTGATCAATCACTGCCTGTTTTGCTGAACCAGGTGGCCGCCGACTTGCAGACGGGCCTCAACCTGGCGGCAGGGCCATTAATGCGGGCAGCCTTGCTGCGGCAGCAGAACGGAGAAACCGGGCGACTTCTGCTGGTTATTCATCACCTTGTCGTCGATGGCGTTTCCTGGCGCATTTTGCTGGAGGATTTATCGACAGCTTATCGGCAGTTACATCGGGGAGAGGCCGTACGGTTGCCGGCAAAAACAACATCCTTCCAGACCTGGTCAACGCAACTGGTGGATTATGCCGGTTCAGATGCCTTGCAGGCGGAAATCAACCATTGGATCACAGCGCCAGACAGCGCCCGCCTGCCCGTCGATTACCCGGAAGGAAGACCGGCCAACACCGAACAGTCCGCCCAACACTTGACAACCACGCTGACGGCGGCGGAAACCCGGGCGCTGCTACAACAAGTCCCTGCCGCTTACAACACACAAATCAACGAAATCCTGCTCACCGCGCTGGCAAAAACGGTGGCGTGGTGGACGGGCGAGCAGCATATACGCCTGGATTTAGAAGGGCATGGGCGGGAATCTATCATCAAGGGAACGAATCTAACCCGCACCGTTGGCTGGTTTACGACCATATTCCCCGTTCACCTGGCGTTGAAAAGCGACGCTACCCTCGACGCGGCGATCAAATCAATCAAGGAGCAGTTGCGGCGGGTCCCTGTACGGGGGCTTGGGTACGGGGTGCTGCGTTATCTGGCCTCAGACGAGAGCTTGCGCAACCAGTTGGCAGCGGCGATGCCGGCAGAGCTTAGTTTCAACTACCTGGGGCAGTTCGACGTTACGAAGCTGGAGGCGCCGTTTTGCGGCCTGGCTGCCGAACCGCGTGGCGCGGAGGTAGACCCGATTGCCCCGCGTCGCTACTTGCTAGAGGTAACGAGTTCCATCACTGAAAACGAGCTACATATCACCTGGACATACAGTGAAAATGTGCATCATCATGAAACCATCGACCGTCTGGCGCAACAGTTTATCCATCAACTGGGAGAGATCATCCACCATTGCCTGGCAGTGGAGTCCGGCCAATACACGCCATCCGATTTCCCCGATCTGGAGATAGGTCAGGATGATCTTGATGCGCTCCTGGCGGAAATCGCAGAGGTGAATTAGAGGCTCCGATGCAGAAACGAGTTGAGGCCATATATCCTTTGTCGCCATCGCAACAAGGCATGTTGTTGGAAACGTTGGCCGCAGCCGGCGCAGGAATACACGTTGAGCAGTTCGTCTATACGTTGCACGGACCACTGAAGTCCGCTTCCTTTGAGCGCGCCTGGCAACTGCTCCTGCAGCGACATGCGGGCCTGCGTACCGGTTTCCTCTGGGAGAATCGCAGTGAGCCGGTGCAGTTTGTGCTGCAACAGGCCCCCATCACGCTAACCCGCGAAGATTGGCGGCTCGTACCGACGGGGGAGCACACGGAGGCATTAAAGAATTACCTGGATCGAGATCGGGCGCGCGGATTTATGCTGTCCAGGGTCCCTTTGATGCGGCTGGCGCTTTTCCAACTGGCGGCGCAAACATTCCACTTCGTCTGGACCTGTCACCATATTTTGATTGATGGCTGGTGTGTTCCAATCATATTACAGGAACTGTTGTCCATCTATCACGGGCTGGAGCGGGGAGGGATGCCGGCATTACCGCCGGCCCGCCCCTATCGCGATTACATTGCCTGGCTCAAGCAGCAGGAGATGACCCACGCAGAAGCGTTCTGGCGCAAACGCCTATCCGGGTTTACCCGCCCCACCTCCCCTGGCCTACCCGGCGAAACGGACGCCGCCCCCTCAGCAAGCGAACGGTATGGTGAATATAAAGTAACGATTCCCACGGCTACCCTGGCAACGCTACAGGAGCTGACCAGAAAGCATCATCTGACCTTAAATAGCTTGTTTCAGGGAGCGTGGGCGCTTCTGCTTCATCATTATAGTGGCGACAGTGACGTGGTCTTTGGCATCACCAGCTCAGGCCGTCCTCCTGACTTGCCCGGCATTGAATCCATTATCGGGTTATTCATCAACACGTTGCCGTTGCGCGTTCACGTTCAGGCAGACGTGACGTTGGCCGACTGGTTACACACGATCCAGGCGCAGAATAATCGTCAGCGCCCGTACGAATACTGCTCCGCCGGACAGATCCACCAATGGAGCGACGTACCCGGCATCTACCCTCTTTATGAGAGCGTGTTGGTCTTTGAGAATTACCCAATGGATGCGTCGCTACAGGAATCGGGCGATCTGGTTATCGACGTTCCCGATCTGTTCCCGTTGGGTCCACAGACAAAACACGCCCTGACCGTTCTGATCAGCCCCGGAACGACTTTTGAGATACTCGTTGTTTACGACCAAAACCGTTTTTCGCCTCACGAGGCGCCCCGGATTGGCAAGCATCTCCTAACCATACTGCACGCGATGCAGCCAGGGAAGAACGTCGCCGCTGCGCTCCGGGCTATGGTCGGCGAGCAGATTCCGTTGTTTATGCCGGCAAAGCCGCGGCAACAGCGACCGCCGTTTGCGCCGCCGCGCGACGATTTAGAGCGGAATCTGGCCCAACTTTGGGAAGACGCGCTAGACACCTATCCCGTCGGCATACACGACAACTTCTTCGAGTTGGGGGGACACTCACTGCTGGCAATTGGCCTCCTGACCAGAATCAAGCAGTCGCTGGGCAAAGACGTATCCGTCGCCGCCCTGTTACAGCACCCCTCCCTGGCCGAGCTGGCCTCCATCTTGCGCCAGGATGCGGCAGGTTTTACCCAGTCGCCTGTCGTTCCACTGCAACGAAAAGGGACCCGCGCCCCGTTCTTCTGCGTCCCCGGCGGCGGCGTCAACGTCACCTATCTCTATCACCTGGCCAACCATCTGGGGGGAGAGCGTCCATTTTATGGGCTACAGCCGGTAGGAATTGATGGACAGGCAAATCCCTACGCCGACATCGAGGAAATGGCAGCGCACTACATTGCGGCGATCCGGCGCGTTCAACCCACCGGCCCGTACTATCTGGGGGGGCACTCTTTTGGCGGGCACGTGGCCTTTGAAATGTCACAGCAGTTGCAGCAAGAAGGGCATCATGTCGCCATCCTGATCATCATTGACGCGCCAGCGCACATTCCAGAGGTGCATGATGGGGAGGATAGCGCCATGTTATTCCAGTTTATCCGCTTGATAGAGCGTTTCTTCGGGCAAGAGCTGGACGTCTCCGCGTCCGCCATACGCACTCTGGACGAGGACGGGCGGCTCCAATACCTGTTGCAGCGCTTAATTCGGGCGCGACTGCTACCGGCGGAAGCGGGCGCAGAACAGGCGCGCGGCTTCCTGGACGTCATCCGCGCTCAGGAACAGGCAGGCAAAGCGTACGTGCAAGAAGACGTTTATCCCACGCGCATGGCGCTTATCCGCGCTCAGCAGCTTCATCCCGACGACGCCACCCTCCTGGCAGACACACCCGGCTGCAAGAGTTGGGGGTGGCAGTCGTACGCGGCTGGCCCTGTGGAAACTTTTTTCGTGCCTGGCGACCACGTGACCATGATGGCCGAGCCGCACGTTCAGACCCTGGCCAGAACCATAAACGCTGTTCTGGCCGCAAGCAGCTAGATTGGTTCAATCTGTGAGATTGAACCAATCTAGCTAATTCCCGCAGGTTCAATGACGAGGAGATTATGTTTTCGGAAAGAATGAGGACTTTTTTTGTAGTCTGGTTCGGACAGATGATTTCTATCACCGGGTCCGGCCTGACCTACTTCGCGCTGGGGGTTCGTGTATTTCAAGACACGGGCAGCGTCACCCAATACGCCTTTATCCTGGTATTTACGGTGCTCCCGCGTCTGTTCATTGGCCCAATTGGCGGCGTCCTGACAGATCGCTGGAATCGTCGTCACGTGATGATCATTAGCGACGTGGGGGCTGGTCTGGCCACGGTGGCCATTCTGGTTCTGTCTGCCACGAACAATCTGCAAATATGGCACATCTACGTGGCGACTGCCGTGAATTCTGCATTTGCTGCTTTTCAATTGCCGGCATACCTGGCCGCCTCCACCCAGTTAGTGCCCAAGGATCGTATTGAGCAAGCTGCCGGCATGGTCCAGCTAGGTGAAGCCACAACCATCATCGCGCCCCTGTTTGCCGGTTTCTTGCTGCCCGTCGTGGGTCTGAACGGCATCCTGGCCATCGATTTTGGCACCTTTCTGTTCGCCTTGATCACCCTCTTGCTGGTACGTTTTCCCAATGTCGCGGCCACCGCAGCCGGGAGCGCCGCCAGGAGCGGCATTGTGGGCGAGATAATTCACGCCTGGCGACATCTGGCGGCAAAACCAGGGTTGATGGCGCTGCTCGGATTCTTTGCCGTGAGCAACTTCCTGGTAGGCAGTGTAGAAGTGCTTGTAACCCCGTTGATTCTGATCCTGGCTGATGAGCGCACGTTGGGCGTCATACTGTTTGCCGGCGGCATTGGCGTCCTCGTGGGCAGTATCGTCATGAGCGTTTGGGCCGGGCCGAGTCGCCGCATGTACACTATTTTTGGCGCCATGTTTCTGTCCGGGTTTTGGATTGCGGTCGCCGGTTCTACCACATGGCTGCCATTGCTCATAATCAGCGCGTTTTTGATATTCCTGTGCCAACCGGCGATCCGCGCTACCAGCCAGGTGATTTTTCAGAAGAAGATCGAACTGGACTTGCAGGGGCGCGTCTTCTCGCTACGCGACGTGGTCGCTCAGGCGTCTTTCCCCGTGGCGCAACTGCTGGCCGGTCCATTGACTGATGATTTCTTTGAACCATTGATGGCCGCGGACGGTCGGCTGGCGGGAACTGTGGGCAGAATAATCGGTGTTGGTCCTGGTCGTGGAATTGGGCTGGGGTTTATCGTCATGGGTGCTTTGACCATGATCGTGACCCTCATTGCCTTGAACTACGCGCCGTTGCGCCTGGTTGAAGATCGGATTCCTGATGTTGTCAGTGCGGAAAGCCCGGCTCGTGGTCCCGCTGTGAGCACCCCAGAAACGTCCCAGGTGGTTGGGTCGTAACTGCGCGAGAGGAGGGATGCCGGCATAAACCTGTTTGTCCGGCGTAAACGGCAAGGAGCAGGGTTCGTCCTGTGATACCCGGGCCGTTTACGTAGATCAATCATACTCTTCATGTTCTCTCAAAGGAGGAAAAATAGATGACGAATAACAACTCATTGTACAAACTGGGCGCGATTTGTTCGATTGGTGCCGGCATGTCATACCTGGCATTCACGGCTTTTAACATCGTTGATCCCATCCTCAGCGCCGGAAGAGCGGGAACGGGGACGCCACAAATGATGTTGGCCATGATTGCGGAGGGCGGAACAGCCCATTATCTCTTCCACATCGCCTTTGCCTTGACGGGTCTGTTTCTGCTGGGCGTCATTCCCGGCATCCAGCGCCTGCTAGGAAAAGAAGCGGAAGGTTGGGTCATGATGGCCTCTATTCTAGGGTACCTGGCATTCGGCGTTACCGCGCTCACACACCTGGCGGAACCCCAATACGAAGTTATCTGGGCGAAGGCATTTGCCACCGGCGACGCTGCTACACAGGCGGCCCTAATGCAGATCATGCAAGTGTCCGATATTGATCCGTTGGGATGGTTTATGACGGCTGCTGCCGGCATCTGGTTCTTCACCGTGCATTGGGTCGCTCTGCGCCAGAACGCGTGGCCCCGCACCCTGGCCTATCTGGGCCTGGCCGCAGGTTTCGTCTACTGGGGACTCTTCTTTGGTCGCCTACTGCAAATCACGGCGCTGGCCGATATTGCCGGCCTTCTGGGCGGCGCAATCATCGGCCCTATCGTCACCATCTGGTTGGGATTGGAACTAAACAAGAAATCCGGCGCCGCAGCCACCACCACCCCAGAAACGCGCCGACCGTCAACAGCGATTGAAGCCAGGTTGAAGCCCAAATAGCTGGCCCACGGCGACCAATCCGCCTTACAACCGGACATCCAGACCTGCGGCGGAGGGGCATCTGCCAGCACCTTTCTCGACGATTGGTTCATTCTTAGAGAATGAACCAATCTGAAAATCAGTTGTAACTATTCACGTCTCCGAGAGATTGGACCAATTTTGTAGACATCAATAAGATTCAACCAGAGCAAATTGGTCCAATCTGGGCAGATGACCTGTATAGTCACAATCAGTTAACATCAAGGAGTTCCCATGTCAAAAATAGCAAAATGGGGTGTTGGAATTGTCGCCCTGCTGGTTGTCATAATCGTTGCCCTGATCAAAACGAGAACCATCCCCATTGTCCTTTCAGGCGCAAGCATACCTGATTTCGAGGTCATGTCGCTGGAAGGGGACATCGTCCGCAGCAGCGACTTGCGCGGGCAACCCATGGTCTTGATCCTGGGCGCGACCTGGTGCCCGCACTGCCGGAAAGAGGTCGTAGAATTCCAGAAAGTATATGCAGCACATGCTGACGAATTGACCGTTCTCTTTGTGGGCATCGACAAAGAGGACAACGACAAGCTAACCGAGTTTGGCGCGGAGTTTGGCTTGACCTTCCCCATTACGTCCGATGAATTCGGTACAGCTTCTCGTTACTTCGGCCCCTTCATTCCAAACATCTATTTCATAGATGCAGCCGGCGTGGTCAGGTCACATTCCTTTTCCGAACTCAAAGAGGGGCAGTTGGAAAACTCTTTGGCATCCATCGGGATTACGAATTGATTGTCATGTTGAACCTCGGCTTGGTCTTCGAGCACACCAGATACTTCATGTTGCGAAGTTACGAAACGACTATGAAAGCAAAAACATACCTGATAGCCATCTTTTTCACGATTCTGTTCAGCATCTGGGGACTGGCTGGCTGCACGAACAACCCTGGAGATCAGCTACAAGCTATGATAGCCGCCTACAAACTGACGCCCATTGAGCCAGCCCCGTATCAGGAACCGGCGCTCATATCATTGGGCCAGATGCTCTATTTCGACAAAGTCTTGAGCGGCAATCGAGATATTTCTTGCGCCACCTGCCACCATCCTTTGGAAAATAGCGCAGACAACCTGGCATTATCCATCGGCACCGGCGGCTTCGGGTTAGGTAAGAACCGCCAACCGGGAAGAGATCGTCCCTTTATCCCCCGCAATGCACCCGACATATTCAATCGCGGTTTTTCAGAATGGCAGACCATGTTTTGGGATAGCCGCGTGGCAATTGCAGCCGATGGCTCCTTTATCTCTCCGGCTAGCGCCAATCTCCCCTACGACTTGAACAATCTATTAGCCGTGCAGGCCATGTTCCCTGTCACTTCCGACAGCGAAATGCGTGGCGTTTTGGGCGACGAAGATGTATGGGGAGAGGCGAACGAATTGGCGCATATTGATAGCAACGATCTGCCTGAGATCTGGAGCACAATCATGCGCCGGTTGTTACATTATCCCGAATACGCGATGATGTTCGCAGCCGCATATCCAGACGTGCCATTAGAGCAACTGGGGTTTGAGCACGCAGCAAATGCGATTGCCGCGTTTGAGATCTACGCCTTTACCATGCCGGACAGTCCCTGGGATCGTTACCTGCGCGGGGATAAGAGTGCGCTTACCGAGCTGGCAAAACAAGGCGCGGTGTTGTTCTACGGCAAGGCAGGATGTGTTCGCTGCCATAGCGGAACGCTATTCACCGATCAGCAACACCATAATCTCGCGGTTCCGCAGATCGGCCCCGGAAAAGGAGCGAGCGCGCCGCTGGACTACGGCCTGATGCTACTGACGGGTAACGAAGCGGACAAATTCGCGTTCCGCACGCCTCCGTTGCGGAATGTCACCGTAACCAGCCCCTGGATGCACAATGGCGCATTCAACTCCCTGGAAGCAGTCATCGCTCACCATCTCGATCCACGAACGAGCCTGTACAACTACGATCCCCAGATACACTTAAGGGCCGAACTGAGACCCTCATTTCAGAACAGCCCTGCCATCTTCGAGGAACTGCTGGCAGACACAGACCAGAAACTGCAACTGGCAAAACCGCTATCTGCGGAAGACATCGAGGCATTAATGGCTTTCCTGGATGCCCTTACCGATCCGCGAGTGAACGATCTGTATCGGCTCGTTCCCCACTCAGTGCCCAGTGGACTGCCCGTGCTTGAAAACCTGATCGTATCTCCCACCGGCTGAGAGCGCATTCGATTTTCGTTGCCTTTGATAGCATGGGGATAGTAGACTGTAACTATTCACGTCTCCGAGAGATTGGACCAATTTTGTAGACATAATAGGATTTAACCAAAACAAATTGGTCCAATCTGGGCAAATGTCCTGTATAGTCACAGTAGACATAGCTTCAGTCAGCCACACAGGGCGCAAATCGTCGTCGCCGTGGTGTGACATCCACGCCGAATAGCCTGTAGGGAAGCCCTTGGGCAACGCCAAATGAGGCGTAATCAACCGCCCCATGTCCGCTTCCGTCAGATGACCCGCGGCTATTCCCTTGCACAAGGTGCTGTAACGACGACGAAAGACCAGGTTGAGACCCAATTCCACGCTGTCTGCGCATCACGGTTGCCACGGAGGGCATCCAACAGTTCCATTGGCGTATCGGCTCGATTGTTATAGGTCTGATATACTTGTTGGCGGAATTCCACCAAATGGGTTGCATGGATTTCTCGGTCCATCCAACCCATTTTCCCTTTATTGTGTTTCTTTCACAAATGACGCCTTATGTCAACCTTCTTGTCCAAAGTCCAAACAGATCAATGGAGAAAAAATGAGTACATACCAGGTAGAAGAATCAGCCGTTATTGACGCGCCAGTTAAGCGTGTATACGGGATCATTTCTGATTATCATGAGGAACACCCGGCCATTTTACCATCTCGATATTTCACCAAGATACAGGTGACGCAAGGTGGTCAGGGCGCCGGCACGGCGGTCATGATAGAGATGAACGTTTTGGGGGCCAAGATGCTGTACCAGATGACTGTCAGCGAGCCGGAGCCAGGACGGGTGCTACGAGAGGAGGATGCTGCCGCCGGAGTGGTGACAACGTTCACGGTAGATCCCATCAATGGCGGCGTTCAGTCGCGGGTAACGATTGTCACATCCGCCAAAACAAGCTCAGGTCTGAAAGGATGGATGGAAAAGCTGATGACGCCGGCTATCACACGGCGCATATACCGTGAGGAGTTGGCGCAGTTGGCAATCGTGGCGCAGAGGAAATGAACGATGAAAATGAGCACGGTATTGCCCCGTTTCTCGCTACAACGCTTCTTTCCATTATAATGAGCCTATGTCTGGCGACTTACTGCAAACGAAACTGTATGTGCCCCGGTTACGGATGTCTCTCGTCCCCCGCCCTCGCCTCATTGAAAAGCTCAACCAGGGACTGCACCGCAAACTAACCCTTATCTCCGCCCCGGCCGGTTTTGGCAAAACGACGCTTGTTCTTGATTGGATCCAACGACAAGAACGGCCGGTGGCCTGGCTGTCGTTAGATAAGAACGATCAAGACCCCCGACGATTTCTGACATACCTCGTTGCTGCTATACAAAACATCCAACCGGATTTCGGCGAAGCTGCTTTGCATCTGCTGCAAGAGCCGGGCCAGGAATTGACCCGGCTGTTGCTGGAATCACTGTTGACGATCATTTTGAATGAGATGATTGCTGTCGCCACACCGCTCACTCTCATTCTCGACGATTATCACGTCATCGAATCGCCGGCAGTAAACGACGCGGTTTCTTTCCTGATAAATCACCTTCCCCCCCCTATTCACTTAATCATTATCAGTCGGACCAAACCGGGCTTGCCGCTATCCCGTTTGCGGGCGCGGGGAGAATTTTGCCAGGTTGGTTTGCAAGATTTACGCTTCACGGCTGAGGAATCAGCGCATTTCCTGAACGAACTCATGGGGCTAAATCTCTCCCCGTCAGACAACCAGGCGCTGACAGTCCGCACGGAAGGCTGGATCGCCGGGTTACAACTGGCTGCGCTCTCAATGCGGGAAACGTCCGATACCGCCGCTTTTGTCGCCACCTTCAGCGGTAGCGACCGCTACATTCTCGACTACCTGATGGATGAAGTCCTCAACCAACGGCCAGAGAGTGTCCGCCGGTTTCTGCTACAAACGGCCGTTCTAAACCGGCTTTGCGGTCGGTTGTGTGATGTCATGACGGGACGGCAAGACAGTCAACAAACCCTGGAACAGCTAGAAACCGCCAATCTGTTCCTCCTGCCGCTGGACAATAAACGCCATTGGTATCGCTATCACACGCTTTTTGGCGACTTACTGCGCGACCGGCTGCAGCGAGCGCATCCTGACTGGATACCAGCACTGCATCGTCGCGCCGGCCAATGGTATGCCGCCAACAGCCTCCCGACTGAGGCCATCCACCATATGCTGGTGGCTGAGGACTATGATGCGGCCATTCAACTCATTGAAGCCATTGCACCGGACCACCTTGTACGCGGCGAAGTTGGCACCCTGAGGGATTGGCTACAGGCACTGCCGGCGGAAAGTGTACATTACCACCCCCGGTTAAGCGTCACATTGGCCTGGATCAGGCTGCTAACCGGAGAGTTTGAGGGTCTGAAGTCACAATTGCTTGTTGCCGAACAATCACTCATGGCAGTGGAGTCAGCCAGGCGAGAACAACTGCAAACTGAAATAGTCGCCCTTCGTGCCGTAATCGCCGTGGAGCAGGGAGAAACCGCACCCGGCCTCGAATGGGCACAGCAGGCACATGCGCTTTTGACGGCGGATGTGTCTGACTACGGCCGTTTTTTGCGCGGTACATTAGCCTCAACATTGGGATTGGCTTACCGAGACAGCGGCCACACGTCCGCGGCCACACAGGCTTACGCCGAGGCCAGAGTCATCAGCGAGTCAGGCGACAGCGTCCTGGCGGCCTTAATGGCCAGTTATGAACTGGGCCAACTCTATCTGGAACAAGGTCAACTGCGCCAGGCGGAACAGGTCCATCGCCATGCCCTACAAATGGCGGAGGAGCGATTTGGCGGCGGCGCGGCGACGTTGCCCTTGTCCGGCGCGGCGCATGTCGGCCTCGGCTGGCTGCTGTACGAATGGAACCGGCTGGACGAGGCCCGTGATCACCTGGAAACGGGCGTCAAACGGACGCAGCAGAAAGGCGGATTGGGCCTGGACCGAGACGGTTTGCTGGCTTTGAGTCTGGTTTATCAAGCCCAAGGTGACAGCCTCCGAACTGAGAAAATGATGGCGCAAGCAGAAGCCCACGCTCGCCGTTCGCCCCGGCCTGACGCCTTGTTGCGGGTACGTCCGTTTCAAGTGCGACTCTGGTTGGCGCAGAACAAACTTGCACCTGCGCGCCAGTGGGCTGAACAACAGTTTTTGGATGCTGCATCTCCAGGTAAGTACCCGGTGGAGATGACGACTGTTGCTGTCGCTCGCGTCCATATTGCCCAGAAGCAACCGGAGCAGGCATTGGATTTGCTTGATCGTCTGTTGCCTGTTGTTGAGCGAAACGTCCGCACGGGACGGGTCATCGAAATCCTGGCCTTGCTTGCATTGGCCCACCACCAACTCGGACAACCGGAGCGGGCGCTCCCCGGCCTTAAGCGCGGCCTCTCTCTGGCGAAACCGGAAGGGTATGTCCGCCTTTTTCTGGATATGGGGCAGCCAATGGCCCAACTGCTATATATGGCCGTGCAGCGAAATATCGTACCCGAATATGCCGGCAGATTGCTGAAGTTGTTTGCCGGTGAATATCCCCTTCCTCGACAAACTGACAACCCTGATTGGATTGAACCACTCAGCGAGCGGGAGTTGGAAGTCCTACAGCTGATCGCCACCGGGCTGACCAACCGTGAGATTGGCCTGCGGCTTCATCTCTCTCCCAACACCATCAAGCGCCACACCCTCAACATTTACGAAAAACTGGGCGTCCACAGCCGTACCGAAGCGGTCACAACCGCCAGAAACTTCGGCATTCTCTCCTGATTTCCCCAAATCACCCCAAATGATCCATCGTTGATCCATTCGGATCATGACAGTAATCCATGCCTGCCGGTATGGTGTAGCCAGCTATTTCACACACAAAATCGCATATGGAGGTGTCATCATGCGAAACAAAATGAAACAACTGGCCTGGTTGGTTTTCTTTCTTATCTGCGCTTTTTATAGCGGCTACGCTTTCTATATGGGCGGCGTTGAAGGCCTGTCGCTGCTCGGTGTGGTTCAAGAAGCGCCGCGGCGGGCTGTGCCATTGGTGTTTGTCGTCCACGCTTTTACCGGCGGGGCGGCGCTCCTCATTGGCCCTCTCCAATTTAACGGGCGCTTGCTATCGAAAAAGCGCCGATTCCACCACCTATTGGGGCGCATCTACGTCGGCGCGACTTTAACGACAAGCGTGGCAGCCTTCTGGAGCACCCTCTTTTTCGATGTCCCACCGGCCGCGAAATATGTGATGGGCGTCCTGGCCGTTCTCTGGTTTGGTTCCACAGCGATTGCTTTTCGCTACATTCACCGGCGTCGGGTTACGGCGCACCGGGAATGGATGATCCGCAGCTTTTCGCTGTCGTTCTTTTTTGTGACTTTTAGCTTCTGGGTTCCAGGGCTGGCCGGAACCAGCCTGCCGGAAGCAGTGAGTTATCCATTGGCCGTTTTTCTGAGCTGGGCGCTCAATTTGCTGGCAGCAGAACTTTGGATTCGCTACAGTCATCCACGGTGGGTAGCGAATGTTGTCAGGCAGACAGCCTAACCAGCGTGATGCGTGAATAAAATCAGGTAATCATGACGATCAGAACGAGGAGCTAAATCATGACCATGGGTAAGCTGGAAAAACGGTTCGTGAACGACGTCGGGCACAGCCGGGGTGTAGCCCGGCACGCAGCCCGAATGCTGCGACAGACAACCGTGCAGCCTGAGCAAATGTATCTGGATGTTGGCTGCGGCAATGGGGTCGCACCTATTTACGTAGCTAAAACCTTTGGCCTGCACGTGACCGGCGTAGACGTAGACCCACAACAGATCGCGCTGGCAAAAACGGCCGCTCAGAGCGTTCCCAACATACGCTTTTTGTGTATTGATGGCCGGAATCTACCTTTTGCCGATGGTGAATTCGATGTGGTGTTCAGCAATAAGGTGACGCATCACATTCCCAACTGGCGGGATGCCCTGGCAGAGATGGTGCGGGTGCTAAAACCTGGCGGCTATCTGCTCTATGCTGATTTGCGTTTACCTGCTGCGCTGGCGCGATTGGGTAAAGCGGTTGCCGGTAATCGGTATGGTTTTCCCAACCTGCCGGCGATTGACCATTTTGTGATGTCAAATGGATTAACGGCAGTCTACCAATCAATAGGGCCATTGCAATTTGCAGGCGTATTTCGCAAGGAGTAACGTAATGCCTCTCCGAAAACTTTACCCAAACCAAACGAATATTGTTCTGTTAGTGCTTGCGCTGTTCGCATGCTTGTCAGTTTCCGCCCAAGCCGCGCCACTCCAGAATGAAATGCGTGAACTAACATTCATGAACGGCGAAATTCAACTAGAGGGAACGCTCTATCTACCACCGGGTACGGGGCCTTTCCCGGCTGTGGTCATCATCCACGGCGCCGGTCCCGATACGCGCTCCCCATACATTCCGGATGCCCAAATGCTCCGGCAAGCCGGAATTGCCGCGCTGGTTTACGATAAACGCGGCGCCGGGGAATCCACCGGTGACTGGCGAACCGCTTCACTTGATGAACTAATCGCCGACGCCCTTGCAGCGGTGCACCTGGTACAGGCGCAGCCGGAGGTCGATCCGCGGCACGTAGGGATTCTCGGTATCAGCCAGGGAGCCTGGTTAGCCCCTTTTGCCGCGGCCCGTGATGACCAGGTTGCTTTTATCATTCAAGTAACCGGCTCTGGAACGCCGCTGGCCAATCAGGAAATGTGGGATGATGGTAACAGTCTAAAGCAGCTCGGTTTTTCCGATCGTGCCATCGCCCTGGAAATGAAAGCGCTGCACATGCTTTACAGTGGGCACGATTTGGTCCGCAAAGGCATCTTACCTCTAGGCGACCTGTGGTTTGCTTACTACGATCCCTATTTGGATCCGGCTTCGGCATGGTCCGAGGTGAAAATCCCCACACTTGCCTTATTTGCTGAACGTGATGCCCTGGTTCCTACCCAATCCAGCCTGGAAATCGTGTCGGAACGATTGACACATCCTGCCAGCCGCGTTGTTGTCTTCCCGAATCGTACACATGCACTGGGAGGCGCTTCCAGAAATAACGACCGTGTCTACTCGACACTGGTTACAGACTGGATTGTTGGAGTAACGCATCAGACACCTTTGCCGGCGATGCCCTACGGGGATGCCGTGAAAGACACTGGCAATTTGCGCTGGCACGGTATTGGTACGCAGGAAACAGCCTGGTACAACACGATTTACTTTCAACTGGGATCGGCCGTTTTTTTCTTATTGGTATTCCTTAGCGCCATCCTCGCCGGCTTATTTTCGCGGATGAACGCATGGTCACGACTCCTTCTAGGAGCAACGGGCCTGGTGAACCTGGTTGTTTTGGCCGGCTGGGGACTGGTTCTCAATTACCTGCTGAATGCCGATGCACGATCTGCTTCACCCGTCATCCCCATGAGTGCCATCTTGGTCTGGCTGGCCTTGTTAAGCGTTGTTCTCACGATGGGATTGACCTATTCCGTAGCAAAAGAATGTCGCGAAAGAAACCTCTCCAGCGTCGCGCGGTTCTTTTCGGGATTGGCTGTATTTGCCGGCATATTGTTCATCCCCTTCATGGGGTATTGGCATTTGCTCGGCGGGCAATTGTGAGCAGCATGGGTGTAAGAATGTTATCCAATTTCGTTTTATCACAAATTCTGATTGCGGTCGCCATTTGCGTTGACATACTTTCTTTCCAATTCAAAGAAAGGAGAAAAATATTGGCTTGTTTGGTTATTTCTACATTATTCCACCCCCTTTTGCCACAGTTCCCGACACTCTATGCCACAGATAATGAAAATGCCTCACACATTTGCCACAGTTAGTGAAAATACCTGACACCACCTCCACCCCCCCCCACATATACCGGTCAGTTTTCAGCCCCTCCCAGTCCCCACAAAACCCACCACCCACTTTTCCCAGGCAAACCGCCCCTCCCAGCCCCCGCAAAGCCCACGCAAAGCCACCACACCCTCACGCCCCCAACACGCCACGCAAAACAGCCACAACCCGCCTCGACACGACCCCGTCCATCTGAACCCCACCACCCACCACCGGTTGGTTTAGCTTTGGGCTGGGTCTGGGTTGGGTTTGGGGATGGAAGGGGCTGGGTTTTGGCTGGGTGGCGGCGTGGGGGTTTTAGTCGAGGCGGCGCGGTGGTTTGGGTCTGGGCTGGTGGGTGGCGGAGAGGGGCGGAACCAAGGATCCTTGGACAAGCCAAGTATTCATGATTTAGGGCGGTTTTTGCGTAGCTGAGTGGGAACAGAAAACACCCCCGCTACTGGTAAGTGTGGTGTGACCGGTAACGAGGGTGTTATTAGTTTTGATTATTTTGTCGCGTGGTTGCAGTATGTTAGGAAATTAACACATACGTCGCTCAAATGTCCAGGTTGCGCACCTCGCTGGCGTGGGTGGTGATGAAGCGGCGGCGGGGGGCGACTTCGCTGCCCATGAGCATGTCGAAGGTGCGGTCGGCGATGACGGCGTCTTCGATGGTCACTTGCAGCAGCGTGCGCTGCCCCGGGTCCATCGTCGTCTCCCACAACTGCTCCGGGTTCATCTCGCCCAACCCCTTGTACCGCTGCAAGGCATACTTTTTGCCTAACAACGATTGCAGCATTTGCGCGTTTTGCCCTTCCGTGTACGTGTAGTGGAGGTTCTTGCCTTCCTTGATCATGTACAACGGCGGCTGCGCGATATACAGATGGCCGTTCTCAATGAGTTCGGGCATGTAGCGGAAGAAAAAGGTGAGCAAAAGCGTGCGGATGTGGCTGCCGTCCACGTCGGCGTCCGTATTGTGGACGGCCACCCCGCCATAACCACAAATAAACGTTTCATCTCCCTCAACGGAAAAATCGTAGACTTTGCGCGTGGAGGCCGGGCGCTGGCGCACGGAGCGCACGGGCAATCCCACGAGATCGCCTATCATGGTCACAGCCGGATTGGAGCCACCGCCGCGAGACGGAGAATCGAGCCAGTTGAGCAGTTCGGCGGCGCGCGCGTGGTCCGCCCACACGGGCATGAGTCTGGCAATTGCGTCCCGACGAGAAATGGTCAGATAGTGGGCGACACGGCGGGTGATGATGGGTTTGCCACGAATGAGACCGCTGGCCTGGCCGCTGGGGCGACGGCGTGACGATGACACGGAGATGCCGTGCATGAGCAAGAGGTACATCAATTGGTTCGCCAATGTTTCCGAGGTTGTGGTGAATCTAATCTGGCGCGGCCCCAGTGTGCCATCACCCAGGAAGTAACCGCGCAAAAAGGCGAATTGGAGTGACGGTCCGACGTTGAAGACGAGGTCGGGGATGCGTTTGCTGCCGGCATCCATCGTCTCCGCGCCGAACAAATGGGCAAAGAACCGGGAAACCACCTGATTCAGTAACCGGAGTTCGCCCGCCCGTCCGTTTGTGCCGGCATAAACCTTCGGCTCCACATCAAACAACTGCGTCATGGCCGCCGTTAACTCCTCCACCACCGCCTCATTCCGCTTGCCAATAGCGAACCGTACCCCATTCCGGGGACTAAGAGACCCCTCCGCAACAAAAAAGCCCAACAAAAGCATCAGCGCCTCATTCACGGGAATCATGCGCGGCACGCCCCGATCGGCATAATGCATCGGCGTCAAAACGACATCATCACCCAGGAGAGCCGCGTCATCAGCTTCCAGGTCGCGCAGCAACACGTAATCGCGCACCTTGTTCGCGGGCGCGGCACGGTACTGCGTTTGCCATGTCTGATCCAGGCGACTTGCCCCTACTTCAACCTGCGGCAACATCCTTTCCGCGGACAGACCCAATACCTCCACGTAGCGCAGGAAATGGGTCAACGTGGGGCGCGACTCGCCCCGCTCCCAGGCATAATAGGTCATGGGCTGCCGGATCCCCACGGCCTCACAGATTGCCTGCTGGCTCAGGCGCAGCGCCTGGCGACGCGCGACCAGTTGTTCCCCGACAAATGCCGGCACAGTCACGCGCGGCTCAACCATTTGTGGATTGTCTTCATGTTCAGCACGCACTTTCGCCTTGTACCACGCCTCAACGCCGGCCCCCCGCACCACCAGATCATTATCATCATCCTCGCTGGCGGACGTTAACAGTTGCAGCAGATCTATTTCCGCCGCGGCGGATTCACTCCGCGGCAAACAGGCCGGCGCGACCAACACATCGCCAACCTGAACCTCATCCCCGCGTTTCAAGACAGGTTTTCCCGCCTCATCCGCCACAAACACGCTGTGTTCGCCCGTGACACGCACGCGCCGCCCATAGGCCGTTGTAATTTCATAAATTGGCGCGTCATGATCATGTCGGATCACCGACTTAATCGGCTTATAGCGCACGCGCCCCGTCTCCGGATCAAAGCAAAGCACCTGAAAGGCGGACGGATCGAGGCTCCGTGACCATAATTCGTCAATGAAGGAACCAACGCGCACGGACCGGGCCTGGCCATCTGGCTCCTTGATGAACGTCATTTCATCTCCGTCCACGCTCATGATCACGACGCGGCTGTAGCGCAGGTTGCCGACGTCGAAGGATTCGCCGATGCCCGTGCCCAGCGCGGAGATGAGGGCTTTTACTTCGTTGTTCGCCAGGATTTTGTCCAGGCGGGCGCGTTCTGTGTTCAGGATTTTGCCGCGTAGGGGCAAAATCGCCTGGAAATGACGGTCGCGGCCTTGCTTGGCGCTGCCGCCGGCGGAGTCACCCTCGACGATGAACAGTTCGGAGCGGGCGGGGTCTCGTTCGGAGCAGTCGGCCAGTTTGCCGGGCAGGGTGAGGCTCTCCAGGGCGCTCTTGCGCATGACGAGTTCGCGCGCTTTGCGGGCGGCGTCGCGGGCGCGGGAGGAGGTGAGGCAGCGTTCAATGATGCGCTTGGCTTCGCGCGGGTTTTCTTCCAGGAACGTGGAAAGGGCGTCGGAGGTGACGGAAGCGACAATGCCGGCAACTTCCGCATTCATCAACTTCACCTTCGTCTGGCTCTCAAACTGGGGATCAGGGTGTTTCACGCTGACAATAGCCGTCATCCCCTCGCGCACGTCATCACTGGAAAAGTTGGAATCCTTCTCCTTCAAGAAATTGTTCTTACGTGCATAGGAATTGATCACCCGCGTCACCGCCGTGCGCAACCCCGTAAGGTGCGTGCCGCCATCAGGCGTGTGAATCGTGTTGGCGAACGCAAACTCAGAAATCGCCACCCCTTCCGTATACTGCACGGCAATCTCCACGTCAACACCCTCCACTTCCTTGCGCACGGCAATCGGATCGTGCAGCACCTTGCGGTTACGGTTGAGATAGCGCACGAAAGAGCTTAACCCTCCCTCGAAATAGAAACTCATCTCTCGTGGGATAGCGGGCCGCTCGTCACGCAGGGTGATAAAAACGCCCGTCGTGACAAAGGCCATCTCGCGGAAGCGGTTCATCAAGGTCTCAAAGCGATACGTGGAGCCATCGGTAAAGATGCTGTCATCAAAACGGAAATGGACACTCGTGCCCGTATCGTCCTTTTTCGTTTTGCCAACCTGGGTCACCGGTCCCTGGGGGATGCCGCGCTCATATCGCTGCTCAAAGATACCGCCATCTTGCTTCACCGTGACCACGGCCCAACTGGAAAGGGCATTGACGGCCGCCGCGCCGACGCCATGCAAACCGCCGGAAACTTTGTAGGCGGAGGCGTCAAATTTGCCCCCCGCGTGCAGCGTGGTCATCACTACCTGGACCGCGGAGACGCCTTCGGTAGGGTGAATGCCCACGGGAATGCCGCCGCCATTGTCCGCCACGGCCACGCTTTCGTCCGGGTAGATGGTGACGGTGATACGGTCACAGCGCCCGGCCAGGGCTTCGTCAATGGAGTTATCCACGATTTCGTAGACAAGATGGTGCAGCGCCTTGATGTCCGTGCCCCCCACGTACATGCCCGGACGCCGCCGCACGGCTTCCAACCCTTTCAGAACTTGAATACTACTGGCGTCGTAACTCGCCTGTACTTTGGTCATCGACAATCCTTTCCCTATCGTGTAAATGGCAGACAGTTACCAGAGAACGCGGTGTTTCCGGTCGTCTACGAAGCAGTATGCGCGATTTGCTGTTGGGCCGGGGCGATTCGGTCACGGTAGAAGACGAATGTGGACATGACGAGGGCGGTGTTGATGAAGCCGTGGCCGAGAATGCTGACCAGCGTGAGCCAGGAGCCGTTGTCTACCTGCCGCCAGAGGGTGTTGAGGCCACCACCAACGACGACGATACTCAGCAGGAGAAGTAGGGTGGGCCAGATTTGAACCTGGACAAGGCGGACACTGGTGAGCATGGCGGGGAAAATGCCGGCATCATACAAAACGATCCCATGTATGCTAAAAAAGAGATAGATCGCCAGCCAGATCGCCACCACGCCGCCCAACAGCACCGCCGGCGTTGCCCCCAACCCCACCAGCGACAGGATCAAGGCCACGGGCAGCAAAGCCACGCCGATAATGAGCAGGCAGAGGCCAAACACAAGAACCAGCCCCACCAATTTCATACCGGAACGCAGCAGTCGCCGCCCAAACTGCGCCGCGTCAAACGGCCCCGCGCGCAACGCCTGCGCCAACCCATTGTAAAAGAGAATCGCCAGCAGCAACCCGGCCATGTTCAGGCCGAAGAAAATCAGAAACCATTGCGACATGCTGGCTATGTCCACCAGGGATGCCGCGATGGGTATCTTCTCAGGCGTCGGTCCGGTCATTAACGTTGGCACACCAATCACCGGAAAACTGAGTAGCGTAAACCAATTCACCCGGGGAGCCAGGGCCACCATCTGCTCCGTAAAAGCCGCCAACTGCGGTTCCCCCTGCAACGGCGCCAGACTTTGCGTCAGCAGCGAGGACGTCGTCAGCCGGGGGCCTAGCCACAACCATAAATCAAGCAGCACAGGCAACGTCATCAACCAGAGATGACCGGTGATTAAGTCAAATCCAGCAGCGATGGTCGCAATTACCCCCGGCTGCCCGGGTGCTTCAGGTTCCTTTTCTCGCATCATAATAACCCAACAATTTTATCACATTTGTTCTAGCCAGGCGAACGTACACCACCTGTAAAGTGACATAAAACGCAGGACGTCACCTGCCAGCCGCGTGTCCGTATGCCGGCAATGCAAAAAGGCTCGCCAGGCCAGCAGCCCGGCGAGCCTTCACTTCAGGCTTAATCCCAAGCCTTTGCTGCGAAACGTTTAGCCCATTTGCGGGCGTGCGCGACGGGCGCGCCTGCCGGCAAAGAGCCAACCACGCCGCCACAGTTCCAACAAACCGAGAATAGAGCCACCGATCACCAGAACCATGGCCACTATCCAGCCGTTCCACCAGTTGCCGCCCGCGCCGTCAATCCCGACGAGTTCCACCGACGTGGGCGCATCAACCGTGGTGAATGACCACGTGACGGGAACCTGCTGCACGCCCGTGTCCCCACCGGGAACGCCCGGTGTGGTCTGGCCGGCCACGGAAACCGTGTACACCGAGCCAAGCGCCAGTTCCAGGTCGGGCGCGAACGTCACCATCCAGGCATCCGCGTCGTAACTGAACGTGCCGCTGACGGTGCCATCCGGCCCGTTGACGGTAAACATCGTGTCTGCCGTCATGGTGATGCTCCAGGTGACGGAGATCACCGTGTCCAGGGGCACGCCAATGGCGTCCGCCGTCGGGTAGTGGCTGACCACGATGGGGTCGCGCCAGAACCGCACGGCTTTGTCCGCGTCGTCTCCGCTGATCCAATCAGTGGCGGTGTTGTCAATCAACTGCGTGCCATCCGTGCCGTACTCAATGGTGGCGGCGCGATTAGCAAAGCCGACGATGGAACCCCACGATTCCACCGTTTCCCAGGTGCCACGGGTGAACTTGTACTGCAACTGCGTGCCGTCGAGGATGCTGGTCGTATACTCCCATACGTTGGGTGAGACTTCCGTCATGGCTACTTTGCCGGCATCCCACGGACCAAACTCAGGCAGATCACCGGAAACATGCACCACGCCCGGCGTGTAGTCGGGCACGCCCACGCGGAACGTGACAGTCACGTAGCGCGTCTCCGCCGTCGCCTGCACCACATTGGAGGCTTCAGAACGGTTGAAGCTGGTATCGTACGCCAACAGGTAATACTCGTAAGTCGTATCCGTGACCACATCCTCATCTGTGTACCCGGTTATGCCGGCATCCAGCACCGCCACGCGCTCATAATCCACAAGCGCCGCGCCAACCAAAACACGGCGGTACAACTCGTACCCCACCAGGTCGGATTCCGTGTTCGCGTCCCAGGAAAGGATGACGCTGCTGGCGGTTGTACCCTCCAGCGTCAGGTTTTGTGGCGCGGCGGGAGCCGTCGTATCGTCGCTGGGGACCACATAGAGGCGGCCCGGATTGCCATTTTCGCCGGGACCGTTGAGGTCGGCGTAGTACCAGGCGCGGCCACCGTCGCCGGACCAGCGCGTCACGTAGTCAAACGCGCCCTGCATGTCCGGCAGCAGGTTGCCCAGGTACTCGTCGTTGTTGCCCACGGCGGCATTGTAATCCATGGTCGTCCAGGACCAATCCGCGCCCGTGGCGGAGGTTCCCGTGGGGCCATAGCCAACCTGCGCCCAGATGCCCGTGGCCGGTCCGCTACCGCCGGTCGCGTCGGCGATGTACAACTGCCCGTAGATGTTCTCCGTGGGCGTGAGGGCGCTGATGGTGTGCGTGATTTGCGGGGGCCATTGCAGGTTGTACCAGGCGGCGTCCAGGTCGTGGTGGGGAATACCCATCGCTTCGTTGGACCAGCCGCTGACCAATCCGGTGGCGTCGTCGCGGGAGACGACCACGTAGTAGTAGGGGATGGCGTTGAGCAGGCCGGTGTCCGTGTAAGCCGTTCCGGCCACGTTGGCGACCCAGGCATAGCCACCGCCGCTGACCAGGCCGCGGTAGACATCATAGCTGCTGGCCCCGGCGGCGGCGCTCCAACCCAGATCGACCGTCTCGCTGGCTTCGCCCGTGACCGCCAGGTCGGCGACCGCGTCGGGCGCCGCGCCCAGGGTATTGGTCAAGACCAGCAGCGAGCCGGAGAAGGCGGGCACGTCCACCGTCAACTGCCCGGAGCCGTCCACCGTGTAGGCGGCGTCTCCGTTCAGCACGTCGATGAAGGTCGCGCCATAGGAGAGGTAGCCGCTGACGTCCACGGTCACGGCGGCGGCGGTGGCGCCACGGTTGGCGATGATGACGGCGGCATCCGAGTTGTCCGCCATCTTGCGCCCGTAGGCGTAGATGTTGTTGGCGTCGTCTACGAGCAGGGTGTCAAAACTGCCGGTGCGCAGGGCGGCGTGCGTCTGGCGCGTGTTCGCCAGCAGCGTGTACCGGTCGCGCGGATTCGCCTGCCCCACTTCCGTTTGCAGATGCGTGTAGAAGGGGGTGCCGCTTTCGTCCAGCCAGGGATAGGGAATGCGGTTGTAGGGGTCGTCTTGCAGCGTGGTGCCATCATTGGTAACGGGACCAACCAGGCCCACTTCGTCGCCATAATAGATGGTGGGCGCGCCGGGGAGGGTGAACTGGAGCAGAATGACGCCCTTGAGGCGGTCCAGGGCGTCGCTCCAGTCGTAATTGGGATCGTCGTAGAGGGCGGCGTCGTTTTTGCCCGGCCCTTCGTCGAGCATGATCAGGGCGCGGTTGGTGTCGTGGCTGCCGAGCAGGTTCATTTCGGCGTAGTACGCTTCGGGGGGATACCGTTCCTGCCAGTTGCGCAGCCGTTCATCCAGTTGGGAGGGGGTGAGGGGAGCAAGCGTGCCGGCAGAACTGCCGCTGTTGTGGTCGTTATCCGTGAAAGTCGTGTCGCGCCAGAAGCTCAACATCGCCGAGCTATACTGGTAATTCATCGTCCCGTCCCACTCATTGCCGATGAACCAGGAGGAGCCATTGCCCCACTCCTCGCCCACAATGTACGCCTGCGGGTTGGTTTCGTGAATCGCCTGGCGGAAACCCTCCCAATAATCATTGGTCGGGTCGTTGGCCGTGCCGGGGTCCACGTCACCGCCCACATCCAACCGCCAGCCGTCCGCCCACTGCATCCAGTAGCGGGCAATGGCCGACTCGCCGCCGGACCAGATGTAGTCGCGCACGTCGGTGTTGGCGGAATCCAGTTTGGGCAGGCTGTCAAAGCCAAACCAGGAGGTGTAGTTGGTATCACCGGCGCAGACGCCGCTACCGGGAACCGGCGCGGCGGAGAAGTAGTACCAATCGCGGTAGGGGCTGGTCTCGCTCTCGCAGGCGCCATCGGGCGCGGGGTAGCGGTCGTAGCGATCAAAGAAGATGCTGTCCGACGAGGTGTGGTTAAACACGCCGTCGAGGATGATCTTCATGCCACGATTGTGCGCCTCCGTCACCAACTGCTGGAACAGGGCCAGGTCGCCGAAGTTGTCGTCGATCAGGCCGTAATCCGTGGTGTCGTATTTGTGATTGGAAGGGGACTCGAAGATGGGGTTGAGGTAGATGGCGGTCACGCCCAGGTCTTGCAGATAGTCGAGCTTATCCAACACGCCTTGCAGGTCGCCGCCATAGAAGTTCTCGCTGTATTTGCCGGTGCAGTCCGTGCCCTCGGCGCGCGGGTCGCAGACGGGGGTGTTCCAATCAGCCTGATTGGAGCGATAAATGGAGCCATCGGCCTGATCGTAGAAGAAGGTGCCGGCGGTTGTGTCGTTGCCGGCATCGCCATCACGGAAGCGGTCGGCGAAAATCTGGTAGATAACGGCATTCTTCACCCAATCCGGCGTCGTAAAGGTAGGATCATAAACCGTCAACTGCCAGCTATTGTCCGGGCTGTCGCCAAACGTCTCGCCCCAGCCCCCCGTGCGCGCGCTATCGTCTTCATAGTAAGCCGTCGCCGTGCCATCAATAGCGATGAAGCGATACCAGTAGATAGTGGGGTCGGCGCTGCCCGGCAGGGTGATCTCCCACCATTCATACGTGCCATCATCCGCCGCCAACGTCATGGGCAAGAGCATGTTCACGTTGTTGCGGTCGTCCCAGACGCGCACTTTGGCGGCGGTGAGGTCGTTGCTGGCGGCGCGCAGGCGCAGGGTGACGGGCGTATTGGTCGTCACGGGGCCGCCGGGGGTGCGATAGAGCGGATCACGGCTGTCGTGGCCGAGGTCGTCCCAGAAGATATTGTCGTCGTGGCCGGCTCCGCCTTCCGGTTCGGGAATGACCATGTTCCAGCGCCCGCTGTTGATGTCCAGGAGGACGGTGATGGTCAGGTTGTCGCCGAGGGTCTGGAAGTTGAAGGGGGCTGAGTCGTTGCGTCCGTCGGCGCTGAACTGGTTGCCCCAGTTGTTGGTTTCGGAGATTTTGGCCTGGTATGTGCCGGCATTGGCCACCTCATACTGCACCATATACCAGCCATTTCCCACGTCCGTCAGCGCCGTGTCCGGGTTGGTGTTATCCCAACCCTGCCAGTCGCCCACCGCCGTCCAGGTCGCGGGCGCATCATCCCAGGCGTTGACGATATTTTGTGCCGGCATCAAAGCCACCACATCGCCGCTATGATCATTCGTATCAAACGTAAACTTCACCACCTGGTTCGCGGCGCTCGTGATCACCCAGGCATTATTCGAGGGATACGCATTGCCCCAATTGCCGCACTCCACCACCTTGAACTCATCCCGCCCCGCGTTCGTCAGCGTGTAGTCCAGCGAGAAAACGCCATCGCCACCGACGAGGTCGCCATCGAGGCCATCATCATTCAGCGGCGTGCTGCCGTTGTCCCACCCCTGGAACCCCCCCGCCAGACACCAACTGCCGCTGCCGCTACCGTTGCCGGCAATCGTCACCCGACCATTGTGCGTATCCAGCAGGAAAGAGACGCGCTCATTGTCCGCGCCGGTGGTGAAACTGAGCGGCGTGCCATCAACGGCCCGCCCATCCTGTACAAACTGCTCGCTCCAGGAACCCGTTTGCACGATTTTCGCCTGGTATGTGCCGGCAGTGGCGATGTCGTATTGCAAGGCATGGATGCCGTTGCCGGCATCGCTCATCAGCGTGGCGGGGTTGCTATTGTCCCACCCCTGCCAATCGCCCACGGCGGTAAAACTTACCGGCAAATCATCGCCGGAGACGTTCACAATGTTTTGCGCGGGGCTGGCGGGAAGCGCGTCCCCCGCGTGATCGTTTGTGTCAAAGGTCAGATGGACAACCTGATTGGGGCTGCCCGTGTAAAACCAACTGTTCTGCGAGGGGAAGGTGGTTCCCCAATCACCGCATGTGACCGCTTTCCACTCGTAGCGGTCGGCGGCGGCGATGGTAAAGTCGAGGGAAAAAACGCCGTCGTCGGCCAGCAAGTCGCCATGCGTGCCATCGTCATAGAGGGGGTTGGCGCTATTGTCCCAGCCCTGAAAACTGCCGGCGGCGCACCAGGTGCTGGTGGGCGCGGCGGGGGTGGGCGCGGCGGCGGCCCGATGCCAGCCCCAAAGCGCCAACAACGCCAGGACGCTCAGCAGCAGCAGCCGTCTGCTCACTCTTGTATACGCTTTCATACAAACCTCCTTGTGGGATTGAAGTCAGCCAAAATCAGGGATAGATTCTCCCATGAGGATCTGATGTGAGGCGATCCTCCCCCGTGGGTATTATTATCTCCGATATTTGTTGACACGTCAACGAATTCAGGTGTGGTGCTGGGGAGCGACTTGGGGGAAAATGCCGGCACGCGCCCTCTCCACGACCCCAAAATGCCACCGAATTTCTACCTTTTATGCGCGGAACTGGTATACTGTAGCCAGTTCAATCCCAGGGAAAGGGCGGCGTTTTTGCAAAAATGCCGGCACTCTTGCGTCTAATCCCCAGAAGATAGCCCAAATCACCCCCAAACAGGTGAGAGCTTCCTGGGTATTTGCGTCACCTATTTTGCTGCCTGCTATAATCAGGGCGCACAATAACGCCCCACCCTTTTTGCCCCGCGCAACAAGGACGCTCAATCAGCCTCGATTCCCCAAAATCCTGCAACAAGGAGCATCTACAACATGACGGATGTGCAAGAAATCGCCAATCGCATCATCACCAACGTAGAAAAAGTCATCGTCGGCAAACGTTCCGCCGTCCAACTAACCGTACTCGGTTTACTCTGCCAGGGACACATGCTCATTGAAGATGTGCCGGGCGTCGGCAAAACCGTGCTGGCGAAAGCCATTGCTCGCTCCGTCGGCTGCAATTTCCGCCGCATCCAGTTCACACCCGACATGCTGCCCACCGATGTCACCGGCGTCTCCGTTTTCAACCAAAAAACGCGCGAGTTTGAATTCCGCCCCGGCCCCATCCACGCGCAAATCGTCCTCGCAGACGAAATCAACCGCGCCACCCCCAAAACCCAATCCGCCCTGCTGGAAGCGATGGAAGAGCGTCAGGTCACAGTGGACGGAACCACCTACCCCCTCACGCCCCCCTTCATGGTCCTGGCGACACAGAACCCCATTGAGTATGAAGGAACCTTCCCCCTCCCCGAGGCGCAGCTCGACCGCTTCATGCTGCGCATTCGCCTCGGATACCCCAGCAAAGCCGACGAAATCGAAATCCTGAACCGTCAGCAACTTGTCCATCCCGTAAACACCATTGAGCAAGTGGTTTCCGTCGAAGAACTGATCGCCGCGCAAGAGGCCATCAAAACCATTTACCTCGACGAACTCGTGAAGGAATACGTCGTGGACATCGTGCGGCAAACGCGCGTCCATCCCGATGTGTACCTGGGAGCCAGCTCTCGCGGCGCGCTTTCCATTTATCGCCTGACGCAGGCGCGCGCCGCCCTCTTCAATCGGGATTACGTCCTGCCCGATGACGTGAAGGCGCTGGCGGAACCGGCACTGGCCCACCGCATCATCGTTGGTCCCGCCGCCCGCATCAAGGACATTGAACCGGGCACGCTGGTCACGGATATTCTGGACAAAATCCCCGTTCCTGGCGCACAGCCAGCACGCTAGCGCCGTCTAATCGTATTCTTGGGAACGGAACCTAAAGAAGACGACGAAGTTGCTTCCTTACCGTTCCTTCAAACTGACGATGCCATTCCGTACTTATTTTCATCGTCAGTCCTTAAGACACCGCCACGCTCCACGTATTGACCGCCAACGCCGGCGGTCACTCTCAACCGGCGAGCATTGAAGCATGTTCAAACGACGAAACGTTGTCCTCATTCTGGCGATTCTGGCCCTCATCGGCGGTCTGAGCAATGGCCGCGACCTGCTGTTCAACCTGGCTTATTTGCTGGGGCTGCTGCTGATCGTCTCTTTCCTCTGGGCCTGGAGCAATCTACGCTGGGTACACCTTTCCCGCCTCACGCGCAGCCGCTACGCGCAAGCCGGCGGCACATTTGAAGAGCGTTTTACGGTGCGCAACACCAGCATCATTCCCAAACTGTGGTTGGAAGTGCGCGACTACTCCGGGCTGTCCACCCACCATGCCAGCCGCGTCATCACCAACCTGGGCAGCCGCAGCCAGGTGACGTGGCGCGTGAACACCGTTTGCGCGCAGCGAGGGCAGTATCAATTGGGGCCACTGCGCTTGAGTACGAGCGATCCGTTCGGCCTGTTTCCCATGCAGCGGGACCTGACACAAACAGGCACGCTGGTCGTTTACCCAACAACGGTGGACATCAGCTATTTTGCGCTGCCCGTGGGCGTGCTGCCCGGCGGGGACGCGCTGCGGCGGCGCACGCACTACATCACCACCAACGCTTCCGGGGTGCGCGATTATGCCCCCGGCGACAGCTACAGTCGCATTCACTGGCCTAGCACGGCGCGGCGCGACCGATTGATCGTGAAGGAATTTGAACTGGACCCGTTGGCAGACATCTGGATCGTGCCCGATATGTCCATGCTGGCGCACGTAGAGGCCATCCCCAAAGAGAGAAAAGCCGCTCTGGAAGACGCTGACCGGCCTATCTGGATGCAGCAGGAAGCGTACAAACTTCCCGAATCCACGGAAGAGTATACGATCACGATTGCCGCCTCGCTGACGCAGTATTTTCTCCGTTTTGACCGCAATGTGGGCTTGATGGCTTACGCTCAGGCGCGCGAAGTGATTCAGCCAGACCGTGGGGAGCGGCAGCGCAACAAGATTTTGGAGACGCTGGCGGTGCTACGGACGCAAGGCGAATTGACGATTGAGCAGGTGATGCAGGCGGAGCTGCAGGTTTTTCCACGAGGGACGACCCTGATAGTGGTGACGCCAACCAATAACGAGTTGTGGGCCACGGTGGCGCGGCAACTGAAGCGGCGCGGCCTGCGCATCGTCACGGTGCTGGTGGAGCCGGCCTCGTTTGGCGGCCATAAGTCTGCCGAACCGCTGGCGACTTTCCTGCAAGCCAATGGCCTGACGACCTACGTGGTGCATAACGGTGATAATCTGTCTGTTGCGTTGAGTCGGAAACCGGTCGGCGTTCATTCGTTTGCGCTCTAGTCGGTCGGCGGGAATGCCGGCATTCACACACAATCATCCGCCTGCAATCATCCGGCGTAGGCGGGGGGGGCCGGCGCGGAAACCTCTTGCGCCAGGCGTGTGGCCGCTTCTTTGGTCTGACATTGCGCTTCCGAAAAGGCCTGTTGGACCATGTGCCCGGCGGCTGAAGCGTTACAAATGAGCATGGCCGGGATTCGCCGGAGCTTCTAGACAAAACAGCAACGTAAGTCTACAATTCCCCCCGAAGATTCATTCGCCTCATCTTTGTCTATTTTGAGGCGTTGCCGCACTGCTGCCGGCAAAAGCACGAAGGAAACGACTTGCCAGAAGCAAGTTGACCTCTTTTTTGCCAGACACAGCCAACCGGAGCGCCCCCAACCTGGCATAATATCTTATATTCGCAACATTCGTTGGCCGCTGCACAGCGCCATAAAATGGCGCCGCCCACGCGGGTAATCTGAGGAACTCAATGAACGTCAACAAAAAGCATCTGATGGTGGACAGACGCCAGTTCTTGCAACTTTCGTCCGCGGCCGCGCTCAGCGTGGGGTTGGACAAGATACGCCTGCCGCGCACACCGCGCGGCAGTTATACGGTGGGCGTGGGACACGACACCGAGGGGTACGCAGCCACCCTGCGCGCCATTCAAGCCAGTGAAGGCTGGAATCCTGCCGGCATAAACGGCAAGCGCGTCATCATCAAGCCCAACCTGGTGCAGCCAGAAACCGCGGACAGCGGCGTCACCACAGACCCGGAAGTCGTGCGAGCCATTGTAGACATGGCGCTGGCCGCCAACGCCGCCGAAATCTGGATCGTGGAAACCTCCCTCACCGGCGCGTTCTTTCAAGAGTGCGGCTATGGCTATTTTGACGGCTACGACCCGCGCGTGAGCCTGGTTGACCTGAATGGGCTGCCCTACGGCATGGCGCCCGTGCCCGGAGGCATGGCTTACAGCGCCATCGCCCTGCCCATCGCCCTGTTCGACGAGAATGCATACGTGGTCAGCGTCGCCAAAATGAAGGTCCACAACCTGACCATGGCCAGCCTCTCCATGAAGAATATGTATGGCTTTCCCCCCATTGAATTCTACACGGCGCCGCCGCGCCTGGGGCGTTATGCCATGCACAACCGCAGCGTCAACGAGAGTACGGTTGACCTGAACCTGGCGCGCCAGCCGGATTTCGCGGTGGTGGATGGCATTTGGGCGCTGGAGGGGATGGGGCCGTGGGGCGGCGTGCCCCGGCGCATGGACCTGGTGATGGCGGGGGCGAATGCCCTGGCGGTGGATTACGTCTGCCTGATGGCCATGGGGATTCCGTCGATGCGCGTGCCGCACCTGCTGTACGCGACCATCAGCGGACTGGGGCCGGCGGGGCTGGCGGACATCAATATCCAGGGGGACGGGTTCAACCCGGCGGCGTTTGAGATTCCCCTTTCCCTCCCGACCGCCTCCCCACCGCAGGCAAATCCGTTCACCTTCAACCCGCAAGCGGGCGAGGGGACGGTGATTTCGTGCGCGGTGAATATGCCCTGCCAGATGATGATTGAGGTGGTGGAGGCGCAGCCTTTCAGCCCGGATTTGCCCCGGGTGCGTTTGCTGCGAGATTGGGGAGCGCAAGATGCCGGCATTATCACCATCCCCTGGGACGGACGAACAGACAATGGGGACATCGCGCCGCCCGCCACCTACGGCGTGCGCGTCGCCGCCCGCGGCTATCTGGCGCAAAACGTCATCTTCTCATTCGGCTGGGCGCAGGTCGTCAATCCCAACACCTAGCTGCCGGCATCAACCGCGGCGCCGGCGGGACAAGACCACGCTGGCCACCCCCACCAGCAGCAAGGCCACGACGCCGCCAACCACCGCCGCCAGCGTGCCCGCGCCCGGTCCGGATGCCGGCACGGGCATTTCCGTGGCCGCAGTGGCCGCGGGCGCGGGCGCGGCGGGTGCATCGTCACCCAGTTGCAGCAGCAGCATGGGAATGTCGTGGTCGGACGATTTGTAGGGAATGCCGGCAGGCGACGTATCCAGACTGAGCGCGTCCGGGTAGTCGGCGTTCACGTGCATAATCTTCACATCCACGATCCGCTGATCCAGCGCGGGCGAGACAAACATACCGTCAATCAACTGGGATGCGCCGCTGAACACGAAACTATAGCGAGCCGATTCGGGCACGCGCTGCAAAGTATCCACCAGCTTGCCGCCCGCCGTGAGCGCGAGCATCGGCGGCGACTGGTTGTAATCATTGAAATCCCCCATGATGATCACGCGGGCCGCCGTATCTGACGCCAGCGCCTCGTCCGCCAGCGTGTCCAGATGCCGCGCCTGCGCCACCCGCTGCGACTCCGTCTCCAGGTCGCCGCCCCGCTTTGATTTGAAGTGATTCACCATGACGGTGTACGTTTCGCCATCCACGGTGAGGACGGCGTGCAGCGGCGGGCGGGAAAACAAGGGGAACTCGCCGGCGGGGCAATTAACAGAGCCATCATTCGATTCCGTCTCAATAGGCGAACAGGTCTGGCGCAGCGCCAGCGACTGCACGGCAACGCGCCCCGGTTGGGTGAGCAGGGCCACGTCAATGCCCCGGCTGTCCGGGCTTTCCAGGTGGTTGACATCGTAGGTGAAGCCGCAAGTAGCCGTCATCTGGTCGGCCAGGTCTTGCAGCAGCGACGCTTTTTCCACCTCCATCACGCCCAGGATGGTGGGGCAGCCGAGGAGGTTGCTAATGGCGTAGGTGAGCTTGGCCTGTTTGATGCTTAATTCCGCGGGAGATGGCTTCGGTTCGGCGTCCAGGTGGGTGTCGTCGATGAGGTCGAAGTAGTTTTCCACATTGAAGGTGGCGACGGTGAACTGGTTTGGGCCGGGGCGAAGCGGCTGCGGCAGGGGAGCCGGCTCAGCATAGGTGACTTGCAGGGCGGCGGGCTGCTGCTGCACGATTTTGAACTGGTCGAAGTTGTAGATGAGGGGGCCGATAATGCCGGCAACTTCATCCCCCACCCGCACGTCAGGAAAACCGGCGCAGGTGATGTCCGTCGTGTGCAGGATGGGAATAATCTGGCCGATGGGGTCGCTCTCCCGCTGGCGGACGACGCGCGTCACGCCCGCCTCCGCCGCGGCCGCGGCAAAGCCACAGCCGCTAAACGTCGGCCCCAACACGGGCACAACCCCCGGCAACGACACGCGCATACTCTCCAGCGGCTCGAAGTACGCCGCCGCCGCCGCGGTATCCGCCGGGGGGTTCACGGGGACCGGCTCTGGCAGCGGGCTACCGTGACTCTCCACGTCAATTTGCAGGTTATTGTCGTCGATCTCCGTATAGCCGAAGAATTCCGTCACCTGGCCGCGCACGCGGATCAGGTCGCCGATGACGACCTGGGGCCGCCGCACGCCGGCAAAGATGGCGATGCCATCCGAGGTGGCGGGGTCGCCGTCTTCCGCGCCGGGGGCGTCCTGCACAAAGAGGGTGTAGTAGGTGGTTCCTTCGACGTTGCGGTCTTCGTACATGCCGGTGACGACGCCGCGAAAGGTGACTTCCTGGTTGATGAAGGCGGCTACATCCCGCGTGCCCTGAATTTGACCGATGGGGGGCAGGCCGTCGGCGGCGGGGGCGCTGCCGGCATTGGCCGCGGCACTGGCCGCGGCTTCGGGTTGGGGCGCGGTAACGCATTCGCCGTCGAAGCTGATCACGCCGGGGGTGGGCTGGCGTTGCGGCTGCCAATCTCCGGCGCTGTCGGTGTCGCAAGATGCCGGCACACGCTCAATACTCTGCCCCCGCAACACCGCGCCAATCGCCGGGGTGAAAAATTGCGTGCTGTCCCCATAATTCAGCGCATCCACCACCTTATCCAACACATCCAGCAGCAGCACCTCATCCCCCCCGTTTGCCAGCCCCACGTCCCCCCCCGCCCAGGCGGCATAGGGAAGCATATCGGGCACGTCCGGGTCCGTATCCTGCATCTCAAAATCGGGCGACTTCCCAAACAACTCGCGGAACCCCGCCGCCGTCTGCGCCACCACGAGCACCTGACCGGGCGCGACGCCGGCTCCCTCCGGGAACATCCGCATTCCTTCCCGCTGCCCCTTGTTCTCCTCATCCCCCAGCTTATAGCCGGCGAGATTGATGGCCGCCGCGCCTACGTTGGCGATCTCGATCCACTCCTCTTCCTCATCCGCGCCCGGCGTGTTGTAGTATACTTCCGTGATCAGCAGCCCCTCCGCCGCCTGAAAGGCGCGCGCTGTGGGGACCAGCAGGCCCAGCATACAAACCAAAACGAATTGCGGCAAGCGAGTTTGAAAACGCATGATAGACCTCAAACATAGGGGGAAGCGAACACCCGGGCACGGTGCGTTTGGGGCAAAACCTGGGGCCGCGCTTCTGCCACGGGTAGATTATTCGCGTGAACTGGCGTAGAATACTAGCGACGTTTGACGCTTGAATTTTGGAGCAGGTTGCCCTATCTGGCAACCTTTTTCCCACTGATTTTGATGAGAAAGGTGAATAATGTCTACGGATAACGGCATGTGGCAGCGCGAGCAGGTTGTGGGTCTGCCCATCACGCACCAGGGCATCCGCCTGACGCCGCAATCGGAAGCCATCTCCCTGCGATGGTCAAGCGGCGTAGAGTCGGGCTTCGCGGCGATCTGGCATCGGCCCACCGCTCTCCTGGTAGAGCAGGAGGGCGAGACGAGCCACATCCCCATCCCGGACGTGACGCGGCAGGTGCAAATCGCTCTCTGGGGCCTGGCCACGTTCTTTTCGCTTATCGCCTGGCTTTTGGCCCGGCGTCGCGCAAGCAAGGCGTGAGTCCCTCTGAAAATGGTTGCGACGGCGCACCACACACATACAAAAGGAAGGCAATCCCATGAACGACAAGACGAATGGTGTATTTCATACCGCCGTTGAATCGCAAGGTCAGGCTTTTGACCTGCTGCAAACCGTGACGACAACTGCGCGCGGCAGTGCCGTGTTTAGCGCCCCCATTGAGAAGGGGGACTACCTGGTGATCAATGCGGCGGAGGTATCCGTGGGCATGGGTGTCGGCTTTGGCATGGGCGGCGGGAGTGGTCCGATGCCGGCAGAAGGCGCGGCAACGAAAGAGGATGCGCCCGGCGGATATGGTAGTGGCGGCGGTGGGGGTGGCGGCGGCGGCGCTATGTCACGTCCGGTGGCCGTGATCGCCATCGGTCCCGATGGCGTTCGGGTCGAACCAATTGTGGACGCGACGAAGTTGGGTCTGGCGTTTTTCACGATGCTGGGCAGTTTTCTTTTGATGCTGCGCGGGATGCGAAATGCCGGCAAAACCAAATAAAGACACCCCCTTGCTCACACGCGACCAGATTCTCGATCGCCTGCGCGCCCTGTCTAACCCGGAGAATGTTGCCGGCATGTCCCGTTTTGGCATTCAATCCGACCACGTCTACGGCGTCTCCATGCCCGATCTGCGCCGGTTGGCGCGGGAAGCGGGCAAAAGCCACGAACTGGCGCGCCAACTGTGGCAGATTAACAGCCGCGAGACACGCATCCTGGCCAGCCTGGTGGATGTTCCCAAACAGGTGACGGCGGCGCAAATGGAAGCGTGGGCCGCCGAATTCGACAACTGGGAAACCTGCGACCAGGTCGTGTCCAACCTCTTCCAGCAGACACCGTTTGCCTATGAAAAGGCGCGGGCGTGGAGCGAACGGGAAGAGGAATACGTCAAACGGGCGGGATTCGTCCTCATGGCACGACTGGCGGTTAAGGACAAGAAGGCGACCGACGCCGATCTGGCCCAATTCCTGCCGATCATCGAACGGGAAGCGAACGACAGCCGGGCAATGGTGAAAAAGGGCGTCAACTGGGCGCTGCGGCAGATCGGCAAGCGCAATCTAGCCTTGAACGAAGCCGCCATCGGCTGCGCCACCCGCATTTTGAAACAAGATAACCGGCACGGCAACTGGGTGGGAGGCGACGCCCTAAGCGAACTGACGAGCGAAGCGGTGCAGGCGCGGCTGCAACCGCGCACGGCGACCAGGCAGGAAAACCGATGACGACGGTCTCACTGCGGCCGGCACAAGCGACGGATGCGGACGTGATCAAAGCGATGGTGCGGGGCGCGCGCCTGAATCCTTTCCGCCTGGATTGGGAGCGGTTTTGGGTTGCGGTGGACGAAGCCGGACGGATTGTCGGCTGCGTGCAGCTAAAGCCGCATGAAGATGGCGTGCTGGAGCTGGCGTCGCTGGTGACGGACGCAGCCTGGCGTGGGCAGGGCGTGGCGCACCAGCTTGTGCGTCATTTGCAAACAGAGGCGGGGCCGCCGCTGTGGCTGATGTGCGAGTCGGGGTTAACGCCGTTTTACCGCCGCTTTGGGTTTGTGGAGGTACACCAGTTGCGGGAGATGCCCGGGCATTTCCGCATGATACGCCGCCTCTCCCGTTTTTTCATGCCTCCCTGGCGGCGTCATTACCTGGCGATTATGCGCTGGGAGGGTGAGTAGTGGCCGGTCGGTCGCGGTCAGCAGCGTCGCTCTCTCCCGCGAAGTTTTCTGCTTCCCCATCCCCCGCCTATTTCTAACAAAGTTCCTACAAGCGGACTATTGTTTCTTTTGTACGCCAGGGCTAAGATACACCATCAAGGTTCATAGCAACGAATAACCACCAACCTTTCAAACCACCGCCACTCGTGACTATACAGGTCATCTGCCCAGATTGGACCAATTTGCTCTGGTTAAATCCTGTTAATGTCTACAAAATTGGTCCAATCTCTCGGAGACGTGAATAGTTACCGCCACTCTTTGTTTCCAATTCTGAAGGAGTCTCTCTTATGAGTTCAACGCCGAATCTAGTCCCCCTTGTTCCCTTGCGCGGAGGCGCGCTGTTTCCCGGCGTGACTACAAACGTGACGATTGGCCGCCGCCGCTCGTTGGCCGCGGCGCAGGCGGCTACCCAGGAAGACGGACAGATTATGATTCTGGTACAGTACAATGCCGATGTGGATGAGCCGGAAGGACCGGACCTGGTTCCCATCGGAATCCTGGCAAACGTGCGCGATGTTGTGCGCGCGCCACATGTGGGCGTGCAGATGTTGGTGGAATTGCAACGAAGGGTGCGTTTTGTGGAAATCACCTCGTCTGACCCGTTTCTTGCCGGCATTTACGCCGAACTCGAAGATGGCAGCGACACCATCGCCCCCGAACTCATGGCCTCCGCCATCGCCCACCTGGAAAAATACGCCGAACTCATGGGCGAAGTCAACCGCCAGGTACTCGCCGCCATGCGCACCAAAGCCACCGCCGGTGAACTGGCCGACTACCTGGCCGGTCTACTTGGCCTGCCCTTCGAGCTACAACTTCAACTCCTTACCAACACCAACGGCCTGGAACGGCTGGAAATGGTCCAGCAGCACCTGGAACAAGAAATCCGCATTGCGGAAGTCAAGCAATCCATTCAGCAAGACGCGCGCCAGAGCGCGGAAAAAGCGCAGCGCGAATTCATGCTGCGGGAGCAGATGAAGTCGATTCGCAAGGAATTGGGGGAAGACGAACCCGACCTGATCGAAGAACTGCGGGCAAAAGTGGAAGACGCCAACATGCCGGAGGAAGTCAACAAGCGCGCCCTGGAGGAAATCAAGCGACTGGAGCGGCAAGGACAGCATAGCGCCGAAGCCAGCGTGATCCGCACCTATCTGGAATGGCTGATTGAAATTCCCTGGACCATCCTCACCGAAGATAATCTGGACACCAACCACGTGCGCCAGGTTCTGGACGAAGACCATTACGGCCTGGAAGATGTGAAGGACCGCATCGTGGAATACGTAGCCGTGCGCAAACTCGCCGGTTCCAACATGAAGGGAGCCATTATCAACCTCAACGGGCCTCCCGGCGTGGGCAAGACCTCCATCGCCTCCTCCGTGGCGCGGGCCATGGGGCGGAAGATGGTGCGCATCAGCCTCGGCGGTGTGCGCGACGAAGCGGAAATCCGCGGCCATCGCCGCACCTACATTGGGGCCATCCCCGGACGCCTCATCCGCGCCCTGCGGGACGCGAAAACGCGCAATCCGGTGATCGTGTTGGACGAAATCGACAAAGTTGGCTCCGACTGGCGCGGCGACCCCAGTTCCGCGCTGCTGGAAGTACTGGACCCGGAGCAGAATCACTCCTTCACCGATCATTACCTGGAAGTGCCCGTCGATTTGAGCCAGGTCGTCTTCATCACGACCTCCAACACGACCAGCACGATTCCCGAACCGCTGTTTGACCGCATGGAAAGCATCAGCATGGCGGGCTACATCGAAGACGAAAAGCTGTGTATCGCCCGCGATTACCTCATCCGCAAGCAAAAGGAAGCCAACGGCATCGGCGCCGTGGACGCTTCCATCACGGATGCCGCGCTGCGAAAAATGGTACGTCACCACACACGTGAAGCAGGCGTGCGCCAGTTTGAGCGCAATATCGGCTCAGTCGTGCGCAAACTGGCGGTGAAAGTCGCCGAGGGCGAAGATGGCCCATTTGTCGTGGATGAAGAGGATGTGACGACCTTCCTCGGACCGGACAAGTTCACGTATGGCACGGCGGAGGAAAAGGACGAGGTGGGCGTCTCCACCGGTCTGGCGGTCAGCGGCTATGGCGGGGATGTGCTGTCCATTGAAGTGAGCCTGATGGAAGGGAATGGGCGCGTCATCCTCACCGGTTCGCTGGGCGAGGTGATGCAGGAGTCGGCGCAGGCGGCGCTGACCTATGCACGGGCGAATGCGCGGCGGTTGGGACTGGAGCCGGCGGTGTTCGATAAAATTAACATTCACATTCATGTGCCGGCAGGCGCGACGCCCAAAGATGGTCCTAGCGCGGGCACGGCCATGGCCACGGCGATTATTTCCGCGCTCACGCGCCGTCCGGTGAGCCGGGATGTGGCCATGACGGGCGAGGTGACGTTGCGGGGCAAGGTGCTGGCAATTGGCGGGTTGAAAGCGAAAACGATTGCGGCGCATCGTGCCGGCATTAAAACCGTCCTTCTTCCCAAAGACAACGCCAAAGACATCCCTGAGCTGCCGGATCGCATCCGCAGCGACCTCAATCTAGTCGCCGTCAGCCACCTGGACGAAGTATTGGAGGTGGCCCTGCTGGACCCCGTTGGCCCACCCTTCATGGTTAACGCGGAGGACGATGGCGAGCAAAGCGGCATGAAACTGCCCCCGCCACCGACCGGCGATAGCAGCGGTGAAATTGTACGCGCCTGAGCCATACCGGTACGCGCGCGTGGGAAAAGAGAGCAACAGCCCGTGGAAACAGCAAAGTTTTCACGGGCTTTTTTGTCGCCGACGGCATACCGCCACGTTCATGCCTCACGGGAATTAACCAGAGTTAAAAATCAAATGAAACGAGAGGCAACATCAGGTTTAACGCGGGGTCTTGTTTTGCCGGCGGAAATCCGATAGCTTATACCCATCGTCGGCGCAGGCGCAGTGCATCTCACAACTATGGCGCGCTTGCGAACATCTCGCCCCACAAAGGAGTAAGAATCGTGCATATCTCCCCACGACCACATCCCCAGGGAACGTTCAATCATCCCCGTTTGCTGTCGCGTTTTGCCGGCCTCGTTATTGCCGGCATCATGGCCGCCGTACTGCTCTCCCTGGTTAGGGTCCACACCGCCGCCGCGGACAGCTCGGATGTCGCCAATCTGCTGCGCGCGCTCGCCTTCCACGTAGGCGAAGGCGAAGAGGCATCCGCCAATGGTGACACGGCGCGTATCCAGGCGGAGTATGCGGAAATCAAGGCCTTTTGGGAAACCATCGAAGATGACGTGAAAGCGACCGACGCCGGCGCATACGTGCGCATGGAAAGCGCCCTCAACGGCCTGAAAGAGGCCGTGCAGGCTACTCCCGTAGATGTCGCCGCCGTGGGCGCGGCCTACACGCATTTAAACGAAGAAATCGAGGCCATTGCGGCACAGCTTGATAGCACGGCAACGGGGGGTGCGCCCGTGGCAACCGAGGCCACGCCCGCGACACTGTTGGCGCGGTTAGACGACCTGTATGAAGTGGTGGAAACCGGGGACGTGCCCACGGCGCAGGCGCACATGGATAATGTCGTTCTCACGTGGCTGGCAGTGGAAGGCGCGATTGCCGCCAATTCACCCGACGCCTACAACGAAATGGAGACGCTTCTGGGGCAGGCGAGCGGGGCGCTCACGGCGCAGTCGGTTGATTTGGGCGCGGCGGAGGTGGCCATTGCCGCGATGCGCGAGCAGATAGCGCCATTTGTTTCCCGTCAGACTTACACGGCTTTTGACGCGGCGGCCATTATCTTGCGCGAGGGGTTGGAGGCGCTGCTGGTGATTGTGGCGTTGGTGGCTTTTCTGGACCGCTCCGGCAATCGGGACAAACGACGCTGGATTTGGTTGGGCGCGGCTGCCGGCATTTGCGCCAGCCTGATCACCGCCATCGCCCTGCAATTCATCTTCAACCGCGCCGCCGCCGGCCAAAACCGCGAAGTCATTGAGGGTGTCACCGCGCTCATTGCCGCCGTGCTTCTGTTTTACGTCTCCTACTGGCTGCACAGCAAAGCCAACCTGAACGCCTGGCAAAGCTACATCAATGACCGCACCGGCCACGCCCTGCGGCAGGGCAGCACCTTCGGCCTCAGTCTGCTGGCTTTCCTGGCCATCTTCCGCGAAGGAGCGGAGACGGTCGTCTTTTATCTGGGAATGGCCCCCTCGATCAGTTCCGGTAATCTGCTACTGGGGCTGGCGTTGGGCGTGGCTATCTTGACCGTGGCCGCCGTCCTGATGATGGTCGTGGGCGTCAAGCTACCGCTGCGTCCCTTCTTCCGCGTCGCCGGGCTGCTCGTCTACTACCTGGGCTTTAAGTTTGTGGGGGCGGGCATTCATGCGTTGCAACTTGCCGGCATTCTTCCCACCTCCCTCGTCAAACCCATCCCCCCCATCCCCTTCTTCGGCATCTACCCCACCTGGGAAACCCTGGCCCCGCAGCTCCTACTGCTCCTGGCCGCCATCGCCGCCTTCCTCTACCTGCGCCAGCGCGACCAGCGGATGCAGCGATCAACCGTTAACTTCTAACGGAAACAGGGGACCTTTCCGGAAGCCCGGTTTCAGGCCCGGCGCGTTCCACATAGCTTCCGGGAAGGTGGTTTAGGTCCAGGCGATCTTCCCGGAAGCCCGGTTTCAGGCCCGGCGCGTTCCACATAGCTTCCGGGAAGGTGGTTTAGGTCCAGGCGATCTTCCCGGAAGCGCGGTTTCAGGCCCGGCGCGTTCCACATAGCTTCCGGGAAGGTGGTTGATTGTTTACAGCATTTCCCTGATTTGCGCCAAAATACCGATGGCGCGGTCAATCAAGGCTTGATTCGCCGGACGATTGGGCCAGAGACTGGCCCCGGAGGGATGCGGCAGGGGCACGAGCCAGCGCCCCGCCCGCGGTTTGGCGGCGTCAAAAGCGTCCAGCATTTCCGCCTGGCGTAAGTCGAAATTGACGGGATTGATGACGCTCTGCGGCGGAAAATAGGCGGCGCGGCCTATGATTTGCGCCAGGCTGAGGCGAGCGGGGAAAAAGAGCTTGATGGCCAGGCCACCCACGGGAATGATCAGGCGGGGGTTGATGAGGGCCATTTCCCGCTCCAGAAAGGGGCGGCAAAACGCCTGTTCGTCGCGGCTGGGCACGCGGTCCCCCTTGCCATTGCCGGATTTCCCCGGATAGCATTTGGTCACGGCGGTCATATACTGCGTCTGGCGGAAGGTATCTTCCTCCCAACCCGCCGCTCCCAACCATTGGAAGAGTCGTCGTCCGCTGCCGGCATTAAACGGCCTTTTCGCCTCTACCTCCGTCACCCCAGGAGCCTGCCCGATCAACATCACCCGCGCCCCCAGCCGCCCCTGAAACACCGCCCCCGGCACAATATCATGCCCGGCCTCCAGGCAGCGGCGGCAGGCTCGCATTTCCTCGTGAAGTTGTTGTAGCATAGTGTGGTCAGTTGATAGTCGGTGGTTGTGGCTTACACGTCCCAATCGGCGGCGTCATAAAAATGCCCCGCCAGCGTTTCCGTACGGGCGCGTACGCGGGCGATTTCCGCCGCCGTCAGGCGCTGCCGCCAGTTCCAGATATTGGCGCGGCTGTCCAGCTTCAGGCCGGGCGCGCTCTCGCCGGCGGGGGCGCTGGCGGGGTTCTGCGGGCTGGTGTGGGCGCGAATCTGGGCGGCGATGGCCGGGCTAAAAGGCAAACCCAAACGAGCATAGAGCGCGGCAAATTCCGCCTCTGGTCGACGGGAGAGCGTTTCGTGGCGCACAAAAATCCAGTGGGGATACCGTTCCTGGCAGCCGCGCACGACGGTGTAGACAAGCTGCCACATGAGGGCCGCCTGGTCCACGATGTCCCACGCCGCCGCCGCCTGCATCTCCGCCGCGAAGGGGTGCAGCCAGTCGCGCAGCAGCAGGGGCTGGGCCAGCAGATCGTGGAAGGGGGAGTGCCAGCCGAATCGTTTGATGCTGCCGGCAAAAGCCGCCGGATGCCGAATGACCACAACCACGGCCATGTCGAACCGCTGCGCCAGCCAGGCGGCGGAGAACACCGCCATGGGGTCCTTCACCAGGGCGCGATAACGGCGCAGGCGCATCGCCCCGAACCCCAGCGTATCCCGCAGCGGCGGCCACAACTGGCCGCGCTGGCGCACTTCCGGCCAGACGTTGTAGTGCAGGCCAATCGTCCGGCGCAGTGGCTGCCGGTAGGCCGCCTCGTTCTCCGTCGTTATGTATGTGAAGCGGTACGGGAAATGGGCCGTGCATTTACCCGGATGGGCGTAGTCCATGTTGAACGGCTCATGGATATAGGCCACGCGGGGGGCCAGAGCCAACATTTTGCCCGTCCAGGTGGAGCCAGAGCGGTGCGCGCCGGTGACGAGAATGGGTTGATTCGCAGACATTCTGGCAACTATACCAGCAGGCTCATTCCATATCAAAAATATCCCAGAGGAAGGCGTACACGTCCGCCTCTTCCTCAATCAGCTTGGCTGTTGGCTTGCCCAGGCCATGCCCGGCACGGGTTTCGATGCGGATAAGGGCGGGATTGTCGTTGGTGTGTAGGGCCTGAATGGTTGCTGCGAATTTGTTGGCGTGTGCCGGCACAACGCGGTCATCCGTATCCGCCGTCGTAATCAGCAGTGGCGGATAAGTCACGTCCGGGCGCAGGTTATGTAGCGGCGAATAGGCATACAGCGTGGCAAACTGGTCCGCGTCCGCCTCCGCGCTGCCATACTCCCCCACCCAGTATTTCCCCACGGTGAATTGATGGTAGCGCAGCATATCCAGCACGGGCACGGCGCAAATGACGGCCCCATACAGGTCGGGTCGCTGCGTCATGCACGCCCCCACCAGCAGCCCGCCGTTGCTGCCGCCGTGGATCGCCAGCCGTCGGCTGCTGGTGTAGCCATGGGCAATGAGGTACTCGGCGGCGGCAATGAAGTCGTCGAACACATTTTGCTTATTGTCCAGCATCCCCGCCTGATGCCACGCCTCGCCATACTCGTTGCCGCCGCGCAGGTTCGCTACGGCGAAAATGCCGCCCGCCTCTAGCCAGACGGTGCGCTGTACCCAAAAGGCAGGCGTGACGCTGATATTGAAGCCACCATAGCCATAGAGGATGGTCGGATTGTTGCCATCCAGACGAAGTCCCTTTTTCATGGTGACGAAAATGGGCACGCGCGTGCCGTCTTTGGAGGTGCAAAAGACCTGGCGCGTCTCGTAGGCGGCGGCGTCGAAGTCCGTGGTGGGGTGATAAACCGATGAGAGGGTGTCCGTGAGAAAGTCGTATCGGAAAATGCTGGTGGGAAAGAGGAAGGAGGTGAAGCTGAGGTACATGTCGCTGTCGTGCAGCCGCCCGGTGAGTTGGAGGATGGAGCCAATGCCCGGCAGCGCCACCTGCCGCAAGAAGTTTCCGTCCAGGTCGTAAAGTTTGAGGATGTGGTGGGCGTCCTGCATGGTGACGACGGCCAGATGGTTGTGAACGGCAGTCACCAGGGCAATGACGTCTTCTTGCTGCGGCAGGATTTCGCGCCAGTGGGCGCGTGCGGGTTGGGTGATGTCGATGGCGATGATGCGACCACGCGGGGCATCCAGGTCGGTGTGGAAGTAGAAGATGGGGCCGATGTTGGTGATGAAGTTGTACATGGCGTCGGCATCGTCAAGGAGGCGCACAAAATCCCCTTCGCCGTCCATGGGGCGATAGTAAATGCGGTTTTGCGTGTCCGTGCCGTGCCAGACGTACAGCAGCAGGTAGGCGTCGTCTTCGCTGGCGAAGGGAACAAAGGCCAGGTCGGGGGCGTCTGGGCGCTCGTAGACGAGGCAGTCGGCGTCCGCGGCTGTTCCCAACTGGTGCCAGTAGACGCGGTTGTGCCGGTGCTGCTCCGCTTCGGGCACGGTTCCGGGTTGGGGATAGCGATTGTAGTAAAAGCCGCTGTTGTCTGGTTTCCAGGCAATGCCGGCAAATTTGCACCACCGCACCTCATCCCCCAAATCCTCCCCCGTCGTCACCCGGCGCACGCGAATCCTTTGCCAATCGCTGCCGCTTTCGGATACGCCATAAGCAAGCAACGCCCCATCCCGACTAACCACCTGATTCGTCAGGGCCGCTGTGCCATCCGCCCGCAGCGTGTTGGGGTCGAGCAGCACCTTCGGCTCCGCTTGTGCGTCCGGCTGCCAATAGAGCACGGGTTGGTTTTGCAGCCCATCATTTTTGAAGTAAAAGGAGCGGCCACCGCGCCGCCAGGGCGTGCTCATTTTGGGGTAGTCCCAAAGCCGCGTAAGGCGAGCTTTCACCCGCGCCCGCGCCGGCACTTCGTGCAACAAGCCCAGGGTCAGTTCATTTTGCGCCGCGACCCAGGCGCGCGTGGCCGCGGCTTCCGGGTCTTCCAGCCAGCGATAGGGGTCGGCGACGAGCGTGCCATGATAATCGTCTACGATGTCGTCTTGAGGGGCGAGTGGGTAGAGTCGGGGGATTTGTTTAATCAATGACATGATACTTCCTTTTTCATTTAGTTTAGATAATGGTCTATATTTTAACGCGATGCCGGCATTCGCGCCGCTGCCGATATGTCCAGGAATCCGTGTAGCTATTCACCACCATCTTCCCAGAAACGTAACTACTAAGCCCGATTGGACCCTTTTCACCAGAGAAAATGGTCCAATCTGGCTTAGCCGTTGCCCCCGGAGAGGGAATAGAACCGGCCGTAATCCAGGCGACGCATACCAGGCTAAGTAATTATTTTAACTTGACATTCACCGTAAAAACAGTAAGCTTCAGTATGTATTCACTTGTGCCATGAGCCAGTGCCATAAGTTCGTTGAGGATTGCATGTTTTTTACCCAACATTGGCAGCATTTGCCGTTGTTTTGTCTAACTTAAGATAAGCGTCAGCCCCGCGAGAAAATGCCGGCAGCATGGCCCTTTTTCTACACTGCCTGACCGGGAGATTGCCCGCTTTCCGCGCGCAACCCCGTGCGGGCAGGTAGTATCAACGTGGGGTGCGATGCTCTTCCCGTTCGCGTTCTTGTCCCGAATAGACCGGAGAAGCGCCACACCCCCGCATCATGCGCAACCGTCCGAAAATGCTTCCCGTTTTCGTTGGACGGTCGCTGACGAGCCGTTCGCGCAATTTGATTGCGAACCGCCAACATTGCCTGAGGAGCTTTGCATGTTTACTCGTTTGAAATTGTTGCCCATTACACTATTTTTTATTCTTGTCGTTATATTAAGTTTAGCGAGCTGCACACAGACTACCGATCCGTCCCCGACGGCAGTGGTCGCGGCAACGGATGCGCCCGCCGTCACCGACACCCCGCTCCCCACGGACACGCCCGCGCCGACCGAGACGCCCCTCCCCACGGACACACCCGTGCCCACGGAAACCCCCATACCCACAGAGACAGCCACGGCCACCAGCACCCCCACGGACACGCCGGAACCCACGGAAACCCCCACGCCCACGGAGACGCCAGAGCCGACGGCCACGCCACTGCCGCCGACTAACACGCCCGTGCCGGTGACGAATACGCCCGTGCCAACGGCGACGCCAGAGGAGACGGCGACACCTGATTTCGTCGTGTTGTATTACATCTCGAATCCCGCCGATGTTCTGGGCGTTTTCCCGCTGCGCCCGTTTGATGCGTCGGCCATGTACAGTAATATGCTGCTGATCCGCAATTCATTGGGCACGATGCGGGATGCGCTGCCGGGGACCAAGAATGGGGACGCGAATGCGTGCAGCAGTTATGTGGGGGCTTATAATGGGATATTGAATGCCGGCATTTTCTACGACGAAGTACCGCCCGAATGGGAAGACGTAGACGGCGCCTACGTCCTCTCCTTTATCTACGCCCTCGACCGCACCCGCCCCGCCTACCTCTCCTGCGTAGACGCCGGGCGCGTAGACGAATTCAACCACAACCTGGCCCTACAAACCATCGAAGAAACCCTCCGCTTCATCAGCCCCTTTATTGACGCCGCCGCGTCGCGCCTCCCGTAGGCGTTCCCGCACACAACAGGCGCGACGCGCGCGCGTCGCGCCTATTTTCACCAATCCCATCCCATCAACGTAACTTTTCGCCGCTCCTGACGACATCTATAACGTGTTCAGTACTCACTGTTTGTCGTGCGCGTTCCCCCCGTCATTTCTCGTTATCAGGAGTGAATGAATATGCGAAAGTCTTTCTTGGAGAAACTTGGTTTGTTCGTGTTTGTGTTGCTGTTAATCGGCTCCGGAACAGCGTTGGTCGCCAACGCCAGCCTCCCTGAGTCCCCTATCCCCCGTGACAACGTCATCAATACGGCCTTTCTCAGCGTTAACCACGACGATGGCGCGCCAGGGAGCATTTTTGCCTTCACCGGAATTGGGTATCCGTCCACCACGCTCGTCAACGTATCCGTCAACGGCATTACAGTCGGCACGCTTAACTCAAATGAGAATGGCATCATCACATTTATGATCGACAGCAGCGGCGCCGGCGAAGGAGATTACTTCATCACCGCCGCCGTAGACGCCAACGCCACCGCCACGCGGGCCATCGGCCTCGATCCCGAAGCGGATCTATGGCCCGCGCCCATTGGATTCCCCGGTCCCACCTTCCCCATCTTTGGCGGCGTCACGCCCACGCCCGGCGAAGACCCAACGGAAACGCCAGAACCAACAGAGACACCAGAACTGACGGAAACGCCGGAAGGGACGGAAACACCGGAACTGACGGAAACACCAGAAGCGACGGAAACACCGGAACTGACGGAAACGCCAGAAGCGACGGAAACACCGGAACTGACGGAAACGCCGGAACTGACGGAAACGCCGGAACTGACGGAAACACCGGAACTGACGGAAACACCGGAACTGACGGAAACGCCAGAGCTGACGGAAACGCCCGGCGCGACGGCCACGCCTACCGCAACCCCGACGCCGACGACCACGGCCCTACCAACGGCTACGGCCACGGCCATCACCCCCCCCACGCCCACGGGCACGCCCGTCCCCACGGAACGCCTGCTCACGGCCAATTACACGACGGGCCGACCGGGCAGCTTCTTCACGTTCAGCGGCAGCGGTTACACGCCCAACGCGCCCGTGGCCGTGACGTTAGACTTCGCCGGGCATGAGCGTCTGTTGGGAACCGTATTGACCGACGGCGGCGGCGCATTCATGTTCATTCTGGATACGTGGCAGGCATTCGCGGGGAATTATGTCATCAGCGCCGGCGACAATGCCGGCATTGCTCGCCTAAATCTAGAGATGAATCACGTCTTCCTACTGCGCGAACAGCAAGATACCGGCCTCACCCTCACCGTGATGGAACACATCTACGTGCCCATGATGGTACAAATGCCCTGACCCGCATCCCTTTCCCCGCCGCGTCCCCAAACTGCCCAACGCCCGGCAAGTAGCTGCGCGTTTGGGCAGTTGCATTTCCAGCCACACCACACCGGCCACCGTACTTCACACGCAAATAGACGTTCCCCTGACCCTTTGCTCTCACCGGCCACAAACAAAGCAAATCATCCGTGTCACTACGAAGGGTTCGCTCGGAATTAACTTTGCCCTTTCCGAAAATTGGGCCAATCTCCAGAGGGTGTTAATCGTTACCCATCCGTCACGTAAACAGTTCCACGCCGTAACTTTTGATCTGCTTGAAGCGACTAAGTATAAGAAGTGTAAAGCAGTTTACACTTTGCGGTGCAGAAGTCCCCAAACACAATCGGGGGCTTCACATTCGGTAAGACCATTTTCTCTGTATAATGGGCTGAATCCTGGTCACAAACGGGTATAATCACGTCCTTGTGTGACTTGATAACCACGACTAGTCAAGAAGGCCCACTGGTGCAAGACGAACATCTTTTGTTGGCCAGAGCACAGGCATTGGACCCTGAAGCCCTGACCGAAATCCACGACATCTACTACACGCCTATCTTCCGCTACATTGCCATGCGCGTGAGCAATCGAGAAGTGGCGGAAGACCTGGCCAGTGAGGTCTTTGTCCGTTTGCTGTCCGCCCTCCGTGACCACACCGCGCCACGGAAGACCTTAAAAGGCTGGCTCTACGCCGTCGCCTCGCGTGTCGTCAGCGATTATCATCGCAAGCAATATCGCCGCCGGGAAGTAGAACTGACGGAGAGTCTCGTCGGCGACGCGGTGGATCCTGCTGAGGCGGCTGATCAACAACTCACGTGGGAAAACTTGCAAGAGGCATTGAGTGACCTGACCCCTGACCAACAGGATGTTTTGGCCTTGCGTTTCGGCCAGGGTCTGCCCATTCAAGAAGTAGCGGACCTGGTTGGCAAAAGCGAAGGCGCAATCAAACAGTTACAGGCAAGAGCCGTAGCCGCGCTGGCGCGCAAGCTGGGACACAAGAGAGGCAAGAGGGCGAGGTAAGCAAAAATGGATCGCGCTTTTGAAGCAAAACTCATTGATGCGCTGGATGCGTTGGAGCAAGGCGCATCGCTGGCGGAAATCCTGGCCCGCTACCCGGAAGATGCCGCCGCGCTGGGTCCTATGCTGGAAACGGCTCAACATCTGGCGCAAATAAAGCTGGCTCCCTCCACCGCGGCGAAAAACCGGTCGCGGCAGGCTTTCCTGGCGGAGGCGGAGGCCATGCGCGTTCGGCGTCAGCCCGTGTCGTCCCCCCTTGAGGCGCTGCGGCGTCTGGTGCGTGTGCTTATGCCGACTGCCGGCATCGTCGCTGCGCTACTCCTGGGCATTATCCTGCTTTCCAACACAGCCATTCCCGGCAACATGCTCTATGGCGTCAAATTGCAAATTGAAGATTGGCGCATCTCGCTAACCCGCGATCAGCAGGCATTACAAGACCTGGCGAACGACCTTGAAGCGCGCCGTCTGGCGGAGGTGCAGCAGTTGTTGGCCGCCAATTTGCAGGCAGACGTCGCCTTTGGCGACGACATCGCCCTGATCGCCGCGGATCACTGGGAATTGACAAGCGGTGTGCGCGTGAACATCAGCGACCAGACCATCATCATCGGCGTGCCTGAAATTGGCGCATACGCACACATCGAAGGACGCACGATCAACGGGGCCGTCGCCGCCACCCTACTGCACGTTGGGAATCGCCCGGTAGAGCCTCATCCGCCCGTTCCCGCAGTTACCGTGACGCCCGCGCCATCCAGTGCCAAACCCTCCAGTATACCCACGGCGACGATTACTACGGCCACGCCGGCTCTTCCCGTACCGACAAACCTTCCCACGACACGGGGAACGCCTACCGCCACCAGTACCCCTTCGTCTACCAGAACGCCCTCGCCTACGAACCTCATTACACCCACTAACACGCCGCGACCAACGCAAACGGCGCAGCCCGACGAATCGGAGGCATCGCCAACCCTTACGTCCACGCCAGAGGAGGATTCTGACGACGACGAACGGGAGGCGCCGCAGCCCACGCCGACGCCACAGCCCACGCAAACGCCGCAGCCCACGTCAACGCCCCAGCCCACGTCAACGCCCCAGCCCACGCCGACGCCGCAGCCCACGCTGACGCCGCAGCCGACGGAATCGCCAGAGCCGACGGAATCGCCAGAGCCAACGGAATCACCAGAGCCAACGGAATCGCCGCAGCCGACGGAATCGCCGGAGCCGACGGAATCGCCGGAGCCGACGGAATCACCGGAGCCGACGGAATCGCCGCAGCCGACGGAATCGCCGGAGCCGACGGAATCGCCAGAGCCGACGGAATCGCCGGAGCCGACGGAATCACCGGAGCCGACGGAATCGCCGGAGGACGGTCAGACGGCGAATCTATCGCGGGAAGAAGTCTACGAGGGGGGGGAAGGAACAAGGGCCGGCAGCAAGGATGCCGGCATTCTGGCTCTTGGCTCTCTACGGTGGCTGCCGATAAGGGCTGACGATGAAATAAGGTACGGAATTGCATCGTCAGTTTGAAGGAACGGTAAGGAAACAGCTTCGTTGTCTTGTTAAATGCCGTTCCTAAGCGAGGTGGGGAAGATCGGGGTGAGGATGTAAAATGCCGGCACGCAGGGTACGTCCTTATCCCCCATTAATCGCCTGCAAATCCTTCTCCAGTATAGACACAAACTCCCCCGTCATCTCCATCAATCGCGCGCACGTGTCAGGCGACAACATGCTCATACGCCGCAGCACCGCCTCGCGGTGCAATTCTTGCGCTTCCAGAAACTTCTCCCGCCCCTTGTCCGTCAACGAAACCAGCACCAGCCGGCGGTCCTTCGTATCCCGCTCCGACTGCACCAGGCCCTGATCCTCCAGACGACGCACCATGCGCGTGGCATTGCTGCGTGAGCAAATCAGATAAGTCGCCAGATTCGTAATGGTCAGGCTGCCATCCCCCTTCGTCCCCAGGTGCATGAGCAAGAAGTATTGGGAAGTCGTCAGATCGCTGTTCTGCAAACCGCGGCGGTCGCCATCGTCGAGCAAAACATGGATTTTCTGGAAGCGATTATAGAGGTCTAGCAGTTGGTCTTCTCTACTCATAAGTTTCGGAAACGAGTCGGTGGGGTGTGGAAAGGCAAAATTGGGGTTGACGGGAATGCCGGCATTCGACGGCACATTTGTTAACTAGTTAACATTGTACCTATCCCCCTATTTTTCGGCAAGCGGCAATTTAGAAGGGGGATGAAATAAGATGCGCACTCCATCGCCCGTCCCGACGCAGCTATGCGAGCATCCAGAATTTAGTTCTCCCCAAGATTGGCTCATTCTTGGCAACTGCTAAGCCAGATTAGACCAATTTTCTTTGGTGAGAATGGCTATTGAGCGCGTAAAATTTGTCCAAGCTCCAGAGAGCGCTAGTAGTTACCATTCTTGCAGAATAAACCAATCTGAAAACGGTCACTATGTGGCCATAGACACGCGGCTCACCCCGGCACAAACAGCGAGCATTGATGCCGGGCAATCTCGCACCGCCCAATCTCCACTTCATTCCAAAGAACACGGAACATCGTCTCGCCCGCGCGCGGTATCCAAAAAATGGTTTCATCCTGCCCCGATGGGGTGATGCGCGCATTATACGCGCCACAACTGAGCGGTTGCAGCCAGGCGCTGGATTTATCAAACAACTCCAACACATCGCAGCTTCCCGCATCCAGGTAATCATAAAACTGCGTCCATCGCCGCCCATCGAAGCGATACCGGGTGGGAAGGCCATTCTCATTCAACAACTCAAAGGCCATGCGCCCAATCTCCACGGGAGCATCACTGCGATTGAGTACATAGAAACTGGCCCCATTGTAAAACATCGTCAACTCCCGCCCATCAGCGTAGAGAACGGTGGGCACACTTTCCGGGGTGTCGGTAGGCGCGAGCGTCGGGGGGACGACGGTGGACATCACGGTCACGGTGACGACCGTGATAGCCGTAACCATCGGAGTTGGCGGAGACAGACTAACGCTTTCGCCCAACGAAAGCGACGGCGACGGGGATGGCGGCATCACGGTTGCCGTTTCCAGAGTAGCGACGATAGCGACGGCAGTGGCTTGCGTGTTACGCAACAAGGCAACCACCGCCACGATAATTAAGGCCACAAGGAGCAGCCCTCCACCCACGCGCCACAGCAACCATTGGCGAAACGCCCGCGACTGGTGCGCCCGCTGCGTTTCCAACGTCGTCGTCATGGTTCCGCTGGCCCCCAGGTGCAGCGCCACTCGTTCCGCAACGGTGGTATGAGAACGAGAAGCCCGTTCGCCGCGCGCGGACATGGGGCGGCCATTCGCATCAGCGTGCGGTTGATGAATGGGCTTACCCTCGAGCGCCGCCGGCGGGATAACGCGCCCCCCAAAGAGCGCTTTCCCCAGCGCATCCATCAACTCCACCCCGGTGCGGTAGCGATCACTGGGCGCTTTGCGCAGCGCCTTCAGCAGCACTTCTTCCGTTTCCAGGCTCAAATGCGGGTTGATCTGCCGCGGCTTGGGCGGCGGCAACGTCAGATGCTGCAAAGCCACGGCGGTAGGGGAGGGATCATCAAAGGGCAGTGATCCGGTAAGCATTTCATAGAGGATCACGGCCAGCGAGTAGAGATCAGATTGGGGTACTGCGTTGGCCGAACGGCGAGCCTGCTCCGGCGCGACGTAGTGGGGCGAGCCAAACACCTCTCCTTGCGATCCCTGTTCCACGTCCATCGCCAGGCCAAAATCCGCCAGTAGAATACGTCCATCGCGGGCAACCATCACGTTGGATGGTTTCACGTCCCGGTGAATCACGCCCTTGCGGTGGGCGTAGTCAAGCGCGCTGGCGATGGCATGACCAATGCGCATCACGTCTTCGTAGGGCATCAACTGTCCATCGGCGCGGTATTGCTGCAACAAATCATCCAGGTCCAGGCCATCAACGTACTCCATGACGTAGTAGTAGAGGCCATCCTGATCGTCCGCGTAATAAACCTGGGTGATGTGCGCGTGTCGCCACGTGGCAACAGCGCGCGCCTCTTGCAGAAAACGTTGGGCGTAACGTGGTCGTCCGCGATAACGCGCATCAATCACTTTGATGGCGACCGGGCGCTGGAGTTTGACGTCCCACCCGTAATAGACGAGTCCCATGCCACCGCGGCCCAAAATTCTTTCGATGCGAAAGTTCGCCAGTTGACGACCAATGAGTGCGTCATCTTGTAACATCAGCGACTACTCCAGATATTCTTGGGGAAATCCCAGGGGTACGGGCAGGATAGCACTGTGTGGAGCAGTGGTCAAGGGAAGGTTGGGCGATTCCTGGGAAGTGGCGTAAGGCAAACTTCCTATTGGCAACACGCGACGGGGGTCAGGGCGTGGACCGGCGCGGGGTGCGACGAACCCAGGCGCGCCAGGCGACCATGAGGGCGATGATGCCGAGGGATACGGTGGTGGCAACGGGCAGGTGGAGGCCGAACAAAGTCATTTCGCGGCTGTCCAGGCGCACAAATTCCAGCAGAATGCGCCCCACGGCATACAAAATGAGGTAGAGCGCGGTCAGGTCCCCATCGCGCAGGCGGGACGAGTGGCGGCGATAGAGGGTGTACAGGACGAGGAAGGCGAGGAAATTCCAGAGGGATTCGTAGAGAAACGCCGGATGGAAGCGGGACACGTCGGCGTAGGCGGGCAGGCGATAGGCGGGGGAGATGGTGACGGCCCACGGTGCGTTCGATGGCCGTCCATACAGTTCCTGGTTGAAGAAGTTGCCCCAGCGCCCGACCCACTGCCCCAGCGCGACGCCAATGCCGGCAAGATCCGCCCAAGGAAGCGCGCGCATACGTTGCCGGTGGGCATAGATGAGGAGGCCGATGATGCCGCCGGCGATGCCGCCGTAGATGCCCAGGCCGCCGTTGCGCAGGTTAAAGAGTTGCATGGGGTTGCGCAAGTAGTCCAGGGGGGAGTTGATGCCCAGGGCGGCCATGCTGGGAGATGGCGTGAGGACGTGATAGAGGCGCGCGCCGATGATGGCAAAGATGGTGCACCAGAGGACGCCGCTCCAGACATGTTCCGGGTTCCACTGCCGCCAGGGGGGATTTTGCAGCCAAGCGGGTGCGATACCGGGCAGTCGCTGCAGGCGGGTGGCAACTTCGTCCCGACCGGCCTGGTTGAGGCCGAGGGCGCGGGGATCGAATCCCCATTGGAGGAGGAGGTCGCCGATGGTTCTGATGTGGTAGCGGGCGAGGTGTTGCTGGATTTGTGCCGGCATTTTCTTCTCCCCAGCCTCAGCATCCTCCGCCTCCGCACCATCCAACACCGTCAACGGCTGCGTCCGCACCGCCGCCGGAACCGCCTCCCGCAGCGCCGCCTCCCCCCGCTCCCGCGCCAGCGCACTCACTACCCAGGAACCGAGCGCAATCCCACTCATGATCAAAAAACCATACCAGTACACGTCCAGTTCCAAAAGCGGCAGGCGGAACAGCACGCGGTCAGGCATAAAACCGGCAAAGAGATGAACCACATATAACGCCGTACTCAGCAACCAGAAAACGGCAATGGCGACCCAATAGGGAGCCGGACGGGAACGAGAGGAGCGCGTCATGGGTGTCAACGGTACTGCCGCCAGACGTGTAGCACGCGCTGCGCCGTGGTCAGGTACGTGCCCGCGGCCAGCAGCCAGATGCCATAAGCGGGCAGATTGAACACCAACGCCAGCACGATGACGCCATACCGCTCCACGCGGCTAAAGAGGCCGACTTTGCAGGAAAGGCCCAGCGATTCGGCGCGGGAACGGATGTAGCTGACGAGGAGGGAGCCGGTGAGCGCCACGTAGGTGACCAAAACCATCAATTCATTCTGCTGGCGGGCAAAAAAGAGGAGAAAACCGGCGAATAGAATTACTTCCGCCAGCCGGTCCAGGGTGGAGTCGAGAAACGCGCCAAAACCGCCCTGTTTGCGCCCCAGTTTGCGTGCCAGCGCGCCGTCGAGGGCGTCCAGCGGGGCGATGAAGAAGATGGCGACGCCGGCCCACAGTAGCTCACCGTTGGCAATGAGCCAGGCAAAGAGAAAGTGGCTTAACATGCCGGCAATCGTCAACGCATCCGGCGACAATTTGAAACGCGCCAGGAAGGTAACAATCGGGTCAATAAACCATGTCGTATTGGCCCGCAGCAAATCCGTTAAGGTTGGTTTGTCGGTCATAGAAGCCTTGGTTGAAGATGACGAACGCATATGCCTCCAGAATTCTTTCTCACGATTAGTCTAGACGGAAGCCCCACCAGGGAACCTCCATTTCGGCAGCATCCATGCCGCCGTGCCGCCCGATAAATTTGCGTTCTCGCTCAATGTGCAGCGCGGAAATGAGGGCACGGCCACCGCGCATGATGGCGACCACATCGCCCAGGCGCGTGCTGACGTCGGGCGCGAACGGCGGCGGTCCGAACAATCCTTGTTGCAAAGCGGCCTGTGCCGGCATTGCCCACATCTCCTCCCCCAATTGTTCCTGAATGTAAGCCAGCACGTCCGCCTGCCGGCCCTGGCGCGCATAAAGATAGGCCGCGCGCGCCTCGCCCGCCGGGTGCATCAACAACATCTGCTGTAGCGTCGGATGGTCCCCCAGGTGAACACCCTCGGCGAACGGTGTCGGGCGTTGGCCGTGGTCGGCAACGATGCAAAGGATCGTGCCCTGGCGTGCGCGCGCGGAAAGCGGCTGCCACAGTTCGCGCTCCAGTTGGGCGAATACGGCGCGAATTTCTGCGTCCACGGTGTCGTGGAAAGGAGAATGGTAGTGGCTGAGGGTATCTACGGTGGGCCAGTAGCCGCTGATGAAGAGGGGCTGCCCCGCTTTCGCTTCGAGTAGTTGGCGTATTTGCACCATCATGTCGGCGAAGGAATGGATGCCATGATTGCCGGCAACGCCGCGACCGTGCATACGACTGAGGGCGGAATCGACGATGCCGGCTCCTTTGAAGGCGTGGGTGGGAATGCCGGCACGCGCCAGTTGTTCCGCGAAGCCGGGCAGCGCCAGAAATTGCTCCAGTTTCAACCCGGCGCGCACCAACGTGTCCGGCATCTGGCGAAACATGGGCGAAAGCGCCAACATCTGGCCGATGGCGCCATACTCCGGGAACAGCATTGTCAGCCCCACCAGCCCATGCTGCGCCGGCGCGCCGCCCGTCCACAAAGAGCTGAGCGCGGCCACTGTCGTTGACGGGAAAACGGACGTCAGTTGTCCTACCACGGCCGCCCGCTCCAGCCAGGGGCGCAAATAGGTGTGATTGCGCCGCGCCAGATTGCCGCCAAAGCCGTCCAGCACCAGCAACACCACCCGCCGCGCATCGCCCGTCAGCGTCTCCCAAAGGGGTTGGCGCAGCGGGGGCAATCCTGTAAACGGCACATCCAGCAACGCGGCGACCGTAGCGGGGATGTTGGCGATGGATCCCCCGGTGTAATCGGGCCAGACGAAGTTATCCGGCAGCGTCAAGTCAGTCAATTCATCTCTCCATCAGTGTGCGTCACGGCCAAAACCTTCGCCTTTCCCCTCTGGGCAAGCTATAATCCGGGTGTCTTCGCCGCGCCACCAAAAGATTCGTCGGGGGTTTGATCCGGCTAAAGCCTCGACTCCGGTCACGCTATGTGGGTTTCGCCAGTCTCCAGTATGTTTTTCTGATGTAACTACTAACGCTCTCTGGAGATTGGACCAATCTGGCTTAGCAGTTACTTTCTGATTGCGTTTGCGGGGCTGACGCGGTCCGCGGTGCCGACGTCCATACTACGTTCACAAGGAAGAGGATAAACCATGTCGTCATCATCAGCATCGCCGCTGCAAACGCTGCGCGCCCGTCTGGCAATAAAAGCCGACGAGACGTTCGCGCACAAATACCTGGTTCCAGGCCGTTGGCTTTCCACACAGAATGCGCCCGCGGCAGTAGCCATCAATCCATACCAGGTCTGGTTGAACACCATTGATTGGATTCTCAAGCAGCCGGTGACGGAATGGGTCCAGTCCGCGGAAGCCACGCCGGGCAGTTGGAGTCGTCACGCGGTAGTGTACAACCTTTTTGTACGTAGTGCCACGGCTTTCGATCATGATGGGGATGGGGTGTTGGGGCGACCGAATAATGCCGGCATGAACGAAGTCGGTACGTTCGTCAAGAGCCTTATGTTGCTGCGCTACATCAAGCAACTTGGCTGCAACACCATCCACCTGCTGCCCATCACCGCCGTCGGGCAAGACGGCAGCAAAGGCGACATGGGTTCCCCCTACGCCATCCGCAACCCCTACCGGCTGGACGAAAATCTGGCCGAACCCGGCCTGGACCTGGGCGTAGAAACGGAATTCGCCGCTTTCGTAGAAGCCGCGCACCACCTGGGGTTGCGCGTCGTCGTGGAGTTCGTTTTCCGCACCAGCAGCAAAGATGGCGACTGGGTGCAAGAACATCCCGACTGGTTCTACTGGATCGATGCGGACCTCCTCGACCGCGAACCGGGCGAACAAGACCCCAGCCGCTACGGAATGCCTATCTTCAGTGAAACGGAAATCACCGCCATCGAAACCGCCGTCAATCGCCAGCAGTTTGATCACCTGATGCCGCCCGACATCATGCACCGGCGCATGTTCCTGCCGCCGCCAGCGCCAGAACAGGTGCAAATGGAAGATGGACGCTGGATCGCCCATTACGCCAACGGGCGCCGGGGGCGCATCCCCGGCGCATTCGCCGATTGGCCCGTAGACGACCCGCAGCCGCCCTGGGGCGACGTAACCTTTCTGCGGCTCTACGACCATCCCCATTACAACTACATCGCCTACAACACGATCCGCATGTATAGCAGCGAACTGGCGCAGCCGGAAAACGTGGTGAAACCGCTGTGGGAGCGGATCGTGAACATTATTCCGCATTATCAGCGACAATTCGGCATTGATGGCGCCATGATCGACATGGGGCACGCGCTGCCGCCAACGTTGAAACAGGCTATTGTCACCGCCGCACGAGATAATGACCCCGCCTTTGCCTTTTGGGATGAGAACTTTCAGGCCACGGAGCAAGGCGTGGCGGAAGGGTACAATGCCGTTATCGGCTCTCTGCCGTTTGTGCTGGCCTATCCGCCGGAGTTGGAGGCGTTTCTGGTTCATCTGGCGCGCACGGGCAATCCGCTGCCCATTTTTGGCACGACGGAGAGCCATAATACGCCGCGGGCGATCAGTAAGCCAGGCGGCGAGCGATTTGTGAAGTATGGGATGGCGGTTGCGGCGATTTTGCCGGCACTTCCCTTCCTCCACTGCGGCGTTGAATTTGGCGAAACCCGCCCCGTCAACACCGGCCTGCGCTTCACCCCGGAGGAAATGGCTCAGTACCCCAGCCACACCCTCCCCCTCTTCAGCGCCATCGCCTACGACTGGACCAACGACACCACCCAACTCCTTGCCTGGTGGCAACAGGCACTGGCCCTGCGGCAAAAGCACGCCCCCCTCCTCAGCGACATTCGCAAGGATACCTTCATCTACACTTACAGCGACAACCCCGCCATCTGGGGCATTATTCGCCACAACGACGACTGGTCCATCAAAATCGCCTTGCTCGTCAACAGCGACATGGACAAACCCCAAGGCGTGACCGTCGGCCTGCCTACGGGGCGGGAAAAGCTAATGGACCATTTCACGGACACCTTCTACGACGTGAGCGGCAACGAGATCAGCCTCACGCTGGCTCCGGGACAGGTGGTCTGGTTGGAATTGTAAAGAGCGTGGCCGTCGCCGGGGAATGCAGCCGATCCCGGATTTCTGTTTTATCCGCGTCTTTCCGCGTTCATCCGTTTCCTTTGTAACTGCTAAAGCGACTCATCATTCCAATCATCTGGCATCAAAACAACTTCCGAGAAGGTGGTCGTGAATAGTCGCACGCCTTCTACGGATTATTTTCGGAGGAGTAAGGCCATGCGCTACGAAATCAGTGGTACAACCATGCAGATTCTGGATGTCTATTTGGAGAAGGGGGAATCGCTCTTCACTGAGGCGGGGGGCATGGCCTGGATGGTCGGCGATGTGCAAATGGACACATCCACGCGCGGCGGGCTGCTCAAAGGGTTGGCGCGCTCGCTGGCCGGCGAGTCCCTCTTCCTCACCACCTACACCTGCGCCAGCCCACAGGCGATGATCGCCTTCACGCCGGAAGCGCCCGGCAGCATCGTCCCGCTCGACCTGCAAACCGGGCAGAGCTTCATTTGCCAAAAAGACGCCTTCATGGTGGCGGAGTCGTCCGTCTCGTTGGAGGTCATCTTCCGCCGCCGCCTGGGCGCGGGGTTATTTGGCGGCGAGGGTTTCATCTTGCAGAAGATCACCGGTCCGGGCACGGCCTGGGTAGAAATCGCCGGGGAGGTGCGTTCCTACTCGTTGAACGCGGGGCAAACAATGAAGGTAGACCCCGGCCACATCGCCATGTACGAGCCAACGGTGGATTATGATATTGAGCGCGTCAAGGGAGTGAAGAATATGCTCTTTGGTGGGGAGGGGCTGTTCCTGGCAACGTTGAAGGGGCCGGGGCGAGTCTGGCTGCAAAGCCTGCCCCTGGTTAATCTGGCTTCGAAGCTGTCGCAGTATATGCCGGCACGTTCCAGCGAATAACACGATTTGTCGGACACGAAAAAGGCCGCGCTCGTTAGCGCGGCCTTTTTTGTCACAGTGCCGGAAACGCTCCCCCCATCCACTTACTAACCGTCCGAAAATAACTTCACGTTTTCATCGGACGGTTACTGACAAGCTGTTCGCACAATTCCACTAGCTTAATTGCGAACAGCCACTTAGGAACGGAAGTTGTATCCTTGCTGTTCCTTCAAACTGACGATGCAATTCCGTACTTCATTTCATCGTCAGCCCTTACGGAGGTGGAGCGTGTCTTTTTCTAGGGGAATTGGTAACGACTGACGCTCTCTGGAGATTGGACCAATTTCACGCGCTCAATAGACATTTTCACTGGAGAAAATTGGTCCAATCTGGATTGTTCACAATCAGGCCAGAACGTCGCGCATACCGCTCATTTTGCCGGCAACGCTATCATCCACAACCTGATCACCGACACGCACAATCAGGCCACCCAAGATAGACGGGTCAACCTTAAACACAACTTGTTGCGCGTTGATGGCCGATTGCGCCGCCGCTTTCTCGCCATCCGTCAGTGGCAGGGCGCTGGTGACTTCCGCCCGCGCACCCGACATGCGAGACACACTTGCCGGCAGCGCCGCGAAGAAATCGCCAATGAGTTTGTGCTGTCGCTGTTCGTCCAGCGTCGCGCCGACAACCTTATTGGCCGCCGCCATGGCAATACCCACAACCTGGCCGCGCAGGTCGGAGAGAATGCGATTGCGCTCTGCTTCCGCATCATCACGCGCCGACGCCACGATCTTCTTTGCTTCTTCATTAGCCTTCGACACAATACCACTCGCCGAGGCTTCCGCCTGGGTTGCCGCTTCGGTCCGAATCTTGGCAGCTTCCGTGCGCGCCGCGTCCAGAATCTTCTTCGCTTCCACGTCCGCGTTGTCGCGGGCAATGGCCGCCTGCCGCGCATCTTCCAAACCTTTGGCAATACGCGCCTTGCGTTCTTCCAACAAGTTCAGGACAGGCTCATAAGCCCAACCCTTCATGAGCAGAATCAAGATCGTAATCCCCAGTATTTGGATGATCAAATACCCTAAGTTAATCCCTAATGCTTCCATATCGCGTTTTCCTTAATGGTGCAGATGTCGTCATTTAGCAATCAGCTACAGGCATCGCCACCGCGCAGTCAGCGCGGGGGCAAAACCAGCCCGCGCCGTCACTAAGCCACGAACAGCAGAATTAGCGCGACCACCAGGGCATAAATAGCCACGGCTTCAGCGAACGCAATGCCCAAAATCATGTTTGCCTGAATCGTACCACTGGCATCTGGATTGCGCGCAATACCCTGTACCGCGCCACCAACGACGATACCCACGCCCGCGCCAGCACCAATAGCACCCGTCATGGCCAGACCGGCACCCAGGAATTTCAGACCCACAGCAAGAGCTTCAGCGGCTTCTAATGACATAATTGGTATTCCTCCAAAATGAGATGTTTGATGTTTCGAGTTGAATCAACCGGTAATCCGGTGCAGTTGACGACGATGACCTAGTGCCCTTCGGCATGGTCGTGGCTTTGTGTTGCCTGCGTCATGAAAGTGAGCGTGAGCATGGCAAACACGGCGGCCTGGATGAGGCCGACGAAAAGTTCCAGGCCAAAGAAGGCCACGTTAGCAACGGGAAGCAGGAACGCCATCACGAAAAGGAGTACCTGCCCCGCAAAGATGTTTCCCAGAAGACGGAAGGAGAACGAGAGGATTTTGGCGATTTCGGCGATGAGTTCCAAGATGCCGACGAACAGGTCCATGGCCCCCAATGGATTGCGGGCGATTTTGTCCGCGTCAAACTGGAAGAATTTCTTCAGATACCCCGGTCCTTGCGCCTTAAATCCATAATACTGCGTCAGCACGACGGACATCAAGGCCAGTGCCAGCGTGAAGTTCAGGTCCGTTGCCGCGGCACGCAAGAAAGAGACAAGCGCGTAGTCCGCGCCTTCGGGTTTATCGCCATTCTCATCCGTCGGAGCGCGCAGCAAGAAGAAGCCACTGCGTAGGTCGCCTGTGTTGGCTTCCATGGCATCTTCGTAAATGTGATGCAACTCGTCTTTGCTCAAATGCTCGCCAGCTGCCTCAGCAGCGGCTTCCGCTTTGTGTTCGGCGATTTCGCCGGTGGTTTCAAACTTGCCAAAGCTGTCCACCAACGGAACCAGTTCCATCCAGTTGGCAACGAGAATGAGCAGAACGAATGTCATGAAGAAGGGGAAGAAGTTTTTGGCCCATTTGCCGGCGGAACTCTCCACAAAACTGTAGATCATCTCCGTGAGGGTCTCAAAAAGGTTATAGAAACCCGAAGGCACTTCGTCCGCCGTGCGCGAACGGGCACGCAGGCTGAAGGTGATAGCCAACAGAATGACCCAGGTCAGGGCGGTGGCGATGAACGTGTTGGTGATACCGCCGCCAAACCACTGCTTCATGAACGGGCTGCTGGAACGGAAGACGAGTTCACCAGGCAATTGGATGACGGGCAGTGGTGGTTTTACGAGAATGGATCCAAAAACTATCATGCCTATGAGGCAAAGGTAAACCCAGTAGCGTTTTTTCATGTGCTGGTTTTTTCCTCCTTATGCTCGGCTTTGCTTGACTTTTGCGCCCGCGCGGCAGCAGACAGGCTGACCCGCACGGTGAGGTAGAGCGTTACGGGCACGCTGCCCACGAGAGCGACAATTGTAAAAATTGGCCTGGTATCCAAGACACGGTCAAGGAGAGTTCCCGCCCCAAAAGCCAAGGCAATGATGATGATGGTAAGGCAGCCTATCTGGCCGACAATGCCGGCCAACATAGCTGTCTCATTGATTTGCTTGTTGTCAAAAGACACGATGGCTTAACCTACAAGTGTGCGCGAGGCGCACCGCCTCGCATTATAACACATACAGGAGATTGTTCAATGACAGTTATGCCTTCCAACCATACTATTTGTGCCGCCGAAGAGGTTTCGTCTCCATCGAAGGCGGCACAATGAAGGCAGTATGCCAGGATTGACGGCAGCAGAGCCAGTGAGCTAGCCGCCGAAGAAGAAGATGCCGGCATTTCGCGTCAACTCAAAAGTCGGTCCGGCAAACACACCCAGATACAAAACACCAAAAATCGTCAAAGCCAGCGCCACCTGATAGGCGCGCGGCACGGGGATCGGCACATCCTCCTCATCGGAACGATAGAGGTACATGTACTTGGCTACGGACAGGTAGTAGTAAAGCGCCACGAACGCATTCAGGATAGCCGCCAATGCCAGGCCCCACAAACCCCCTTCAATGGCCGCTTTGAACAAGAAAAACTTGGCAAAGAAACCCGCCGTCGGAGGTATTCCCCCCAGCGATAGCAAAGCCAGCAGCATCGCCAGCGCCAGGAACGGCGAACGGCGGCTGAGTCCATTGAAATCCTCCAACTGCTCCGAACCCGTCGCATTTGCCGCCAGAATAATCACGGCGAAAGCGGCAGTATTCGTCAAAATGTACATCAATAAGTAGAACATGGCCGCGCCCGCCCCATCAGGCGTCATCGTGACGAAACCGATCATCACATAGCCTGCCTGGGCAATGCTGGAATACGCCAGCATCCGCTTAATGTTCTTCTGATAAATCGCCAGAAAGTTACCCAGCGTCATGGTGACAATGCACATTGCCACGAGCATTGACCACCACGGGGTAGTCAAACGTGGTATGCCCAACGTCCCCAGCAAGAAAACGCGCATAATCACGGCAAAGCCGGCAGCTTTGGAGGCGGTCGAAAGGTAAGCCGTCACCGCCGTTGGCGCGCCCTCATACACATCGGGCGCCCAAAAGTGGAAGGGAACAATGGAGATTTTGAATCCCAAACCCACCAGCACCAAAACCGCCGCCAACAGTGTCACCCCATTATAGCCGCTATTGGCAATGCCCGCGGCGATTGCCTGCATATTCGTCTGCCCCGTGAGGCCGTACAGCAGGCTCATGCCGTACAACATCACGGCGGAAGCAAATGCGCCGTAGACGAAGTATTTCATACCCGCTTCCGCGGATAATTTGTCCTTCGTCGCGTAGCCGCCCAAAACATAAAGGGAAATGCTGGCCGTTTCCAGCGCCACGTACAGGGCAATCAGGTCGCCGGCGGCGGCCATCAGATTGAAGCCAATCGTGGAAGTCACCAGAAGCGCGTAGAACTCGCCGCTTTGCAACGCCTTGATGTCCATCGCTATCAGGCTAACCACGCCTCCGGCGATCAGGAACATGATGCGAAAAATGAAGGTGATGGCATCATGACGGAACATGCCACCCCAGAGGGCAATCTGGCTGCTCCCCGGTTCGCGGAAAAGGTAGAAGACGGTCAGGTCTACCGCCAGGGTAATGAAGAAGCCCCAGGCAGCCAGCAGCCCGACGCGACGGCGCTCGGACGGTTTGAGCAAGCGGTCGTAGGCCAGAATTGCCACCAGGAGAATCAAGAGGCAAATCTCAGGCACAAGGGCGAATGCGCTGGAAATGGTGATTTGGCTCATCAAGCACCTCCGAGCCACTGAATGAGATGATAGGCGGCGGATTGGACGGCGTGCAGGGCATTTGACGCCTGCTGCGCCTCCTGCAAGCGGGAGACGACGGGTTCCATGCCAGACTGGATAATGGGAGCAATGACGGACGGGAACACGCCGATAGCGATCAGGCAAACGACAAACATCACCAGGGTGAACTTGTCAATGGCCAGCAGATTGCGCATGTCGTGCCATTTATGCGCATCGTACTCGCCAAAGAAGACGCTGCCGATGGCCCGGATAATGTAGGCCGCGGTGATGACGATGCCGGTCGAAGAGACAATGGCAATGATCGGGTAGTAGGTGGACGGATTGAGACCAAAGATGGAGCCGGGAAGATCGAGGCTGCCGCCGCGCCAGACGCCGAGGAAGATGGGGAATTCGGCGACGAAGCCGGAGAGGCCAGGCATACCCATGGATACAAGACCACCGACAACGAAGGCCACCATGGCCCAGGGCAGGGCTTTCATCATGCCCCGCAGGGTATCCATATCGCGGGTGTGGGCGCGGTCGTAGATCATGCCGACGACGGAGAAGAAGAGGGCCGTCATGATGCCGTGGCTGACCATTTGAATGCCGGCACCCACGTATCCCTCCGTGTTCATGGTGGCAAACCCCATCACCACCAACCCCATGTGACTGACGCTAGAGTAGCCAATCAGATACTTCATGTCTCGTTGTCGCATGGCAATGAGTGATCCATAGACGACGTTGATGAGCGTGAGCAAGATGATCAAGGGCAGCCAGTAAACGGCCCCATCCGGCATCATCTGAATAGCGACGCGCATGGCGGCGTACGCACCCAGTTTCATGAGGACGCCCGCGTGAATCATGGAAACGGCGGTGGGCGCGGCTACGTGACCATCCGGGGACCAGTTGTGGAACGGCCACATGCCGGCAAGAACACCAAATCCGACGAACACCGGCAGGAACCAGCGTATCTGATCAGAAACCAGGAAATTCGCCTCAGACCACATGCGCAGGTCAAACGTCAGCGGCAAACCGGCGTCCGGCAACTTGAAATACATGATCAGGTAGCCGATCAAGGCAAAGAAACTGCCGATGAGGAGATAGAGCGTCAGCTTCATGGCCGCGTACTCGCGCGTCTGCTTCCAGCCCCAGATGAGGATAAGGATGTACATGGGGAGTACGGCCAGTTCGTAGAAGAAGAAGAGAAGGAAGGCATCGACGGCCACAAAAACGCCCTGTACACCGGCCACCAGGAGCATGAAAAAGGCAAAGAATTCACGCGGGCGGTCCGGGATGCTCCAGGAGATGAGGACACCGCCGAGGCCAACGATGGACGTGAGCAGGACCAGGGTCGCGCTCAACCCATCCACGCCGACGATATAGTTCAGGCCAATGGTGGGAACCCAGGCATATTCTTCCACGAAGGCAAGGGTGTCTTTCCAGGGCGTGCCCGCTGCCGGCAAATTCGTCAAATACGAAATGTACACATACGCCGACAATACCAGGCCCAGGATCATGGCCGCCAGACCTAACATGCGCGCATTCTCGCCGCGCTCCTTCGGCAGCATCAAAATGATGACCGCGAAGGCGATAGGCGATAACGTGATGAGGGAGAGAAACGGGAATTCCATATTTGCTATTCCAGACTGAGTAACCGCCCAAAACAACTTCCCAGTTTCTGGGATCGGTTACTGACAAGCTGTCCGACCAATTCCGCTAAATTTTCCGCGGACAGCCACTTACTAGCTAAACAGCTTCGTTACCGTATCGTTGATGATCGCCAGCAACCATTGCGGCCACAAACCCAGGCTCAACATGAGCGCCATCAAGGGCCAGATCACCAGATGCTCACGCAGCGTCATCTCCGTCAGCCCCTTCCATGTCTGATTCAGCGGTCCGTGCAACGTTTGCCCGATTCCTTTCAGGATGTAGGCCCCCGTCATGAGCAGACCGAACATGGAAAGCGCCAACTGTACCTGAAAGGGACCCCAGGCCGCGCGCGTGATCATGAATTCACCGACAAAGCCATTCAACCCAGGCAGGCCCAATGAAGCCATGCTGGTAAAGATGAGAATGGCGCCGAAGAAGGGGAACACGGCCCACAGACCGCCATAATCGCGCAGATTTCGGGTGTGCGTGCGCTCATAAATGACGCCGACCAGGAAGAACATACCCGCCGCCGATAGGCCGTGGTTAAACATTTGCAGCACGGCTCCATTGGTCGCCATGATGGCGTCCCCAATCATGTCGGCATTCGTGGCCGCCTGCCCATAGACCCAGGCGTACACGGCAATGCCCAAGACCACGAAGCCCATGTGGTTGATGGAGGAATAGGCCACCAGGCGCTTAAAGTCCCACTGCCCAAAGGCCGCCAACGCGCCCAGGACGATGCTGGCCATGCCCAACCAGGCCAGAATGGAGGCGGTGGCTGCGGCCTGCGCCGGAAACAGGGGAATGACCAGGCGCAGGAAGCCATAAGCGCCCAGCTTCAACAGGACGCCCGCCAGGATCATGGACCCGGCGGTGGGGGCCTGGGTGTGCGCGTCCGGCAGCCAGGTGTGGAAAGGCCAGATGGGAACTTTGATGGCGAAGGCGATGACAAAGAGCCAGTAGGCAATGCCTTTTACCAGGGCCACGGAGAGGCCCGTGTTCGCCAGCAGGCCGCTTTGTAGCGCCACCCACTTATCCATCAGTTCAATGATGTCAAATGTGCCCGTGGAAAGGCCCATGATCTGAATGGAGAGCAGCAAGCCGAGGCTGCCGGCCATGGTGTAAATCATGAACTTGAAGGAGGCGTATTCCCGGTCTGCCCCGCCCCAGATACGGATAAGGAAGTACATGGGGACCAGGCCGATTTCCCAGAAGATGAAGAAGATGATCAGGTCAAGGGAGGCGAAGAGGCCCAACATGGCCGTTTCCATGACGAGGAAGAGGACCATGTACATCTTGACTTTTTCTTCGATATTGAAGGAAGCCAGGAGAGCCAGTGGGGTGAGGATGGTGGTGAGCAAGATCATCGGCAGGCTGATGCCATCAAGCCCGAGGTGGAAGCTGGAGCCGATAGCGGGGAACCAGGGAGCCTGGACGGTGAATTGAATGCCGGCATTCACCCGATCAAACGAGAACCAGGTAAACAGAGCCAGCGCCAACGGCACCAGACTGAAAGCCAGCGCCAGACGGCGGATCAGCACCTTTTCGTCATCTGGCAGCAGGAAGAGAACCAGCGCGGCGGCCAGGGGCGAGAAGATCAGCAGCGAGAGGAGGTTACTTTGAAGAAAATCCATTGTATCCTGCGCAAATGTGACAGGTCAGGGGAAACCTAACCGATATTGAGGAAGAAGATGAGGGCGGTTAATGTGCCGGCAATCAACATCGACACCAACACATACTCCTGAATCTTTCCTGTTTGCAGCGAGCGGAAACTGTCGGCGCTGGCCAGCACCAGGTCTTTCGCCTTGTCCACGCCACCGCTGATAACCGTCTCCTCAAACCGCTTCATGTACGCGCCCAGCGCATACGTCGTGCGGGCAATCAAATGTAATGTCCCATCAATCAAGCCCTTATCCACCCATTCATACACGACAGTCTCGGAAACGTAAACCGTGGGGCGAATCAGGAACTTCATATACAGCTCGTCCCAGTACCATTTATTCATGAGGAACGTATGTACCGGGCCTAATGGCGCGATCAACGGATCGGGTTGCTTGCTCCGCAGTGGCTTGCGCCCATAAACCCACCAGCCCAGGAACAGGCCACCCAGAGCCACGACCAGCGAGGCCAACAGGGGGAAAAGTTGGAAGGGCAGCGTCTCCAGGCCATGTGCGACCACGTGCGCTTCCTCCAGTACATGCAGGGTTTCTTCGACCGTCGCGCCCACAAAGTGATGGAAGAAATTGTTGTTCACCAGCGGTCCCAATACCGGGAAGGTCTCGGGAATGCCCGCCCAGCCGACGGTTGCGGCGAAAAAGGCCAGCCCAATGAGAGGAATGGTCATGAAGCGGTTGCTCTCGTGGGCATGCTCCGCCAGCGGGGTGCGCGGCTTGCCCAGGAAGGTGAGCGAAATCTGGCGCATGGTGTAGAAAGCGGTGAGGATGGCGGCCACGACGAGCATCCAGAAGATCACGGTCGCCAGCCCGTTACCATGCGCGCCTTGATACCAGGCGTCCGCCAGGATTTCGTCTTTGGACCAGAAGCCGGCGGTCAAAATGGGGAAGCCGGAAAGGGCAAACCCGCCAATGACAAACGTGATGAACGTGATGGGCATCTTCTTCGCCAAGCCACCCATGTTCATCATATCTTGCGGGTCGGTGTGATGGTCGTGGACGTGTTCCGCGCCGTGTTCCATGCCATGGATGACGGAGCCGGAACCGAGGAAGAGCAGCGCCTTGAAAAAGGCGTGCGTGATCAGGTGAAAAGCGGCGGCCACGTAGGCGCCAATGCCAATGGCGGCCACCATGTAACCTAGCTGCGAGATGGTGGAGTAGGCGAGCACGCCCTTGACGTCATCCTGGGCGACGGCAATGGTGGCGGCCATGAGGGCGGTAAATGCGCCGATGAAGCCAATGACCAGGGAGACTGCGCTCATGGCTTCCGCGCCGACGGCGATGAGGGGGAAGATACGCACAATCAGGTAGACGCCGGCGGAAACCATGGCCGCGGCGTGAATGGTGGCGCTGACGGGCGTGGGACCTTCCATGGCGTTGGGCAGCCAGACGTGGAGGGGCCATTGCGCGGATTTGCCGATTGTGCCGGCAAAAAGCAGCAGCGCCACCAATCCCAACCAGGGACCACCGCCTCGTTCCAGCACCACCATGCGCAGCGACTCCGCGGACAGCGCCTCGCTAAAACTAAGCGTGTGGAAGACGCGATAAAAAGCCACAATACCCAACAGCATAATCACATCGCCCACGCGCGTGGTCATGAACGCCTTGATCGCCGCCAGACGCGGGGGTAATTTCTGCGGATTCTTGGGATCGGGATCGTAGGTACGGGCGTGCCAGAAACCAATCAACAGATAAGAGCACAACCCCATGATTTCCCAGGCCATGAACAGCAGCAGCAAATTATCCGCCACCACCAACAGGAGCATCGCACCCGCGAACAGGGACATGAAAGCAAAAAAGCGGGAGAAGAGCGGCTCTTCCTTGCCGTGGTTGGGGACGCCCAGAATGGTTCCGCGAGGCTTGCCATAATTATGGTAGCCAACGCTGTAGACGAAGATGGCCGCGCAGGCAAAAGGAACCATGAACAGCATCACGGCGGTGAGCGGGTCCACGGCAACGCCCATTTGCAGCCAGTTAGCCGCTTTGCCAAATGGCAGCCAGGCAATGGTGCTATGGATGACGGTGGGATGCGCCGCCAGGTGATGAGCGTCCAGGGCGAACATGCGAAAGGCGATGGTCCAACCCAGCACCAGGGAAAAGCCAACGCCGGCCCAAGCCAATAGCCAGCTCAAAGTCCGATTGCGGTTGGTGAACAACACAATCAGGAAAAAGACGAGCAGGGGGCCTACAGGGACCAGCCAGGTCAGTGTGGCGAGTGTAGCTTCACTCATAGAGGAACCTCTTCAATGTTGCCAAGATACATGTACCAACAAACCTTCCCGGAAGCTCAATGTCAGGCTAAAAGTGTCTCAAAATGCAACGCATTTCGCATTAAAACAGCTTCCGGGAAGATGAGGGTGCGAAGTTACAAAAGCGGTATCAATTCTTCAACAGATCCAGTTCTTCCGCCACAACCGAATCGCGGTTGCGATAGACGGAGATGATCAGAGCCAGGCCGACGGCGGCTTCCGCGGCGGCCACGGTAAGGACGAACACGGACCAGACGGGGCCAATGGGTGATTCGGGGTAACGATAACGCCAGAAAGCCAGCAGGTTGATGTTCACGGCGTTGAGCATCAGTTCCACGCCCATCAAAATGGCAACCGCGTTGCGGCGCGCCAGTACGCCGTACAGCCCCAGGCAAAAGAGGGCGGCGGCAACCAGCAAGTACCAGGAAAGGGGAATAGCCGTCATGATTTCTTCTCCGGTATGGCGATCACGATTGCGCCAATGAGGGCCGCCAGCAGCAGGACGGACGCCAGTTCGAAGGGAAGCACATAGAGGTCGCGGGAGACGAATGCTTTGCCCATTTCGATGACGGTGTTGTCCAGGGCGGCGTCGGAAATCTGCGCGATGGTCTGGTCCGTGAGGGGCCATATTTGCAGGATGACGTAGCTGAACAGAGCGAAGATGAAGACGGCTGTGGCCGCGCCCCACTGCCACTGGGCGTTGTAGGGGGTTTCGCGTGTCTGCATCATGCGGCGGGTCATCATGATGGCGAACAAGACAAGGATGGAGATGGCGCCGATGTAGACGAGGAGCTGCGCGGCGGCCATGAAACCGATGGCCAGGATGACGTAAATGCCGGCAACACCCAAAAACGAAGCCATCATCGCCAACGCGGCGTGAAAAAGGTTGCGGTTTGTGACCACGATGAAGCCGGAAACGAGGGTCACAATACTTATGAGGACGAAAATGACAGCCATGTGATTTTGTCTCTCTCCATAAAAAATTAAGACGTGTCTGGAGGCCAGGGAGCGAAATACTCCCTTCAAGTTGACGACGCTACGCCTCGTCAACCCTAGTGAGCGGGAACGGCGTGCGGATCGGCGTGCGGTTCCACCTCGGGTTCGGCGGGCGCGCCCATGCGCCCGGCTTCCTGCGCCGCGCGCTGTCGCCGCGCATTGCTGCTCAAGATTTGCAGCGTGCCCGCGACCAGCACCAGGTTCATCAGCAGGTGAATGCCGGCACGTCCCCAGTCGCCCATCGTTTCCGGGATGAATTTATCCAGCAAGGCCGTCGCCAGCAGCAGGATCAGCACGAAGGGAACCAGGAATTTCCAATTAAACTTCAACAGTTGGTCAATACGCACGCGCGGCAGCGTGCCCCGAATCCAGATGTAGACGAAGTACACCAGGAACGTTTTGGCGAAGAAAACCACCAGACCGATGAGCCGCCCCCAATCCGCCTGCCGTTCCAATCCGAACAGCCGCCAGCCGCCGAGATAGATGGTGGCAAACAGCGCGGACATGAAAAGCGTACTCACGAATTCCGCCAGGAAGAACATACCAAACTTCATGCCGCCATATTCCACGTGGAAACCGGCCACAATCTCCGACTCTGCTTCCAACAAGTCGAACGGCGTGCGCCCTGTCTCCGCCAAAGAGGAGATGAAGAAGATGATAGCGGAGAGCGGCGCGACGATGAGGAAAGGCACGGTCTGGGAAGCAATGATGTCCTGGGTGGACATAGAACGCGCCAGCAAAATGGGCACGATCAGGGAAAGCACCATGGGCACTTCATAGCTAACCAACTGCGCGACGGAGCGGAAAGCGCCCAAAAGCGCATACTTATTGTTGGATCCCCATCCCGCCAGCAGCAGGGAGACGACGGAGGCGGAACTAATCGCCAGGACATAAAAAATCCCGATGTTCAGGTCTACGCCTATCACACCGGGAGCGAAGGGGACCACCGCCCACAAGAGGAGTGCCGTGATCACGACAAGGAGCGGAGCCAGGTTGTAGGCAACCGCGTCCGCGCCGGAAGGTCTGACATCTTCCTTTGTCAGCAGTTTCATCACGTCGGCAACGGTTTGCAGCAAACCAAACTTCCCGCCGACGCGGTTGGGGCCGATGCGGTCCTGCATACGGGCGATAATCTTACGTTCCAACCAGATGAGGAAGATGACAATGAGGAGGCAGAAGGTGGAAACGATCAGCACGCCGATCAGGTCCAGAACGGGTTCAACCCACGGTTTATCGCCCCACACGGCGCGCAGGTAGTCAAAGGTTTTTAGTTGTAGCAAGCTGACAAGAAAGTCAAGGATGTTAAAAGGCATGCCGGCATTCTCCGTTGTCGTTTTGCCAGATTATTGGGCATGTAGCAGGAAAAGAACAGGTAGAGACGAATTACAGCACGAGAAACGCGAGACCATCAGCGCAGGCGCGACACCTGCCCTAAAACCACTCCAACGCCCCTTTCGCCCAAGCATACGCCAGACCGTCGCCGAGCAAGAAGATGAAGAGCGCGGCAGACAAGACCGCAAACAGCCCCAACTGCCCATAGGCCGCCGCAACCGGGAACAAAAACACTGCCTCGACATCAAAAACCACGAAGATCAGGGCAAACAGATAGTACTGAACCTTGAACTGTACCCAGGTATCCCCTACGGTTTCGATCCCACATTCATACGTCTGCTGTTTGATGGGATTGGGTTTTTTCGGTCCGAGAAGATGTTGCAGCACAACTGGTAGTGCCGGGAAAATGGGTGACAGGGCGACGAAAATACCGATGAATTGCCAATCACTTAGCACGCTAAAAACCCTCCATTGGGGGATTGTGAAATTGTTCTCAGATGGTCGCGGGTAGTTATAACACACGACCAGACCTACGGCAACGAGCGAGGGACATTTTAACAGAATCAGAGAACCTGACAACCAAAAAAAACAGCCCGGCGCGGGGTGGCGGAAGCCGCCGGGCAGGGATGCCGAACGGAAGAGGCTGGCGTGCCGTCATGCCTCCGGCGCTCATGACCAGGTTCACGAATCTCACCCATTAACGCGGGCTACCGATCCTGCTATAATGGGGATTGCCCATTACCTGGATCGTAGATTGACCGGGATAATGCCGGCATTTCACCATAACACAAGCGTGGAATGGACCACAAACGTGGCGTCCTCTTTCATCCGCGCCCCGTTTTCCTGGCCCCTACCCCAAAGGAGGGTACCATGTCCACAACCTCCGTCGCCGCGGCGGCCACCACGACCGCACCCGCGCGGCGCAAGCAAACCATTCGCAATTTTCAATTGAAGAAGCAACGGGGCGAGCCTATCACCCTGCTCACGGCTTATGACTATGCGACAGCGCTGGCGGTGGACAATGCCGGCATCGACAGCATCCTCGTCGGTGATTCCCTGGGCATGGTCGTCCTCGGCTACGAAACCACGCTGCCCGTCACCATGAGCGATATGCTGCACCATTGCCGCGCCGTGGCCCGCGGGGCGCGGTACGCCCTCCTGATTGGCGACATGCCGTTCATGTCCTATCAGGTCTCCGTGCCCGAAGCCATCCATAACGCGGGCCGCTTTTTGCAGGAAGCGGGCATGGACGCAGTGAAGCTGGAAGGGGGACGGGAACGGGTAGAGGCGATCAAGGGGATTGTGAATGCCGGCATTCCCGTCATGGGACACCTCGGCCTCACCCCACAAAGCGTCCACCAACTCGGCGGCTTCCGCACCCAGGCCAAAACCGCCCCCGCCGCCCGCCGCCTCATCGAAGATGCCCGCCGCCTGCAAGACGCCGGCTGCTTCAGCCTCGTCCTGGAAGCTATCCCCACCCAACTCGCCCGCTACGTCTCGCAACAACTAGACATCCCCACCATCGGCATCGGCGCGGGCATCGGCTGCGATGGGCAGGTCCTCGTCACCCACGATCTGCTCGGCCTCTTCGACCGCTTCACGCCCAAATTCGTGCGCCAATACGCCAACCTGCACCAGGTTATGGCGGACGCCTTCGCCGCCTACAAAGCGGAGGTAGAAACGGGCAGCTTCCCCACCGCCGCCCACGGCACGGAAATGGACGAGGCGGAGTGGGAATCACTCCTGGCAAGCCTGTCATGAAAGAGCCTGTCCTCATCGTGGGCACGGGGGCCATGGCCTGCCTCTTTGCCGCCCGCCTGGCCGCCGGCGGCATGGGCGTGACCATGCTCGGATCGTGGGAAGCGGGATTGGCCGCCTTGCAAGCGGACGGCGTGCGCCTGCGCGAGGCGGATGGCCGCGAACAGCGGTTCCCCGTGCGCGCCACGTCGCAGCCCGCCGAATGCGGCGGCATCCCGCGCGCCATCGTCCTGGTCAAATCCTGGCAAACGCCCCACGCCGCCGCCCGGCTGGCACGCGCCTTGCCGCCGGATGGCGTGGCCCTCAGCCTGCAAAATGGCCTGGGCAACCGGGAGACGCTGGCTCAGGCGTTAGGCGCGGAGCGGGTGGCGTTGGGCGTGACCACGGTGGGGGCCGCTTTGGTCGCGCCCGGCGTTGTGCAGGCGGGCGGCACGGGCGTGACCTCGCTCGGCCCGCACGGGCGCGCCAACTCCCTACGCGAAATGCTGCGCCAGGCGGATTTTAGCGTGGACGTGGTGACGAATCTGGATAGTCTGCTGTGGGGAAAGTTGGCGATTAATGCCGGCATCAATCCCCTCACCGCCCTCCTCCGCATCCCCAACGGCCAACTGCTCCACCGCCCCACCGCCACCGCCCTTATGCACGCCGCCGCCCTCGAAACCGCCACCGTCGCCGCCGCCCTCGGCATCTCCCTCCCCTTCCCCGATCCCGCCGATGCCGTCACCGCCGTCGCCACGCGCACTGCCGGCAACATCTCCTCCATGCTGCAGGACATCCAACGTGGCGCGCCCACGGAAATCGAAGCCATCTGCGGCGAAATCATACGCGCCGGCGAGTCCGTGGGCATCCCCACTCCCATCAACCGCACCCTCTACCAACTCGTCGCCGCCCTCGCCGCGCCACCCGACGAACCGCTCCCCCAGAACCCATGAAAACAGTCACATCACTTTCCGATCTGCGCGCTGCCCGCGCCGACCTGCCCCAACCCGTCGGCCTCGTGCCCACCATGGGCTATCTCCACGAAGGCCACCTCTCGCTGGTCCGCCGCGCCCGCGCCGAGTGCGCCAGCGTCGTCGTCAGCATCTTTGTCAACCCCGCCCAGTTTGGACCACAAGAAGACCTGGACGCCTACCCCCGCGACCTGGCGCGCGACCTGGCGCTGCTGCGCGGGGCGCAAGCCGACCTGGTGTGGACGCCCACGCCGGACATCATCTATCCACCCGATTTCCAAACTTGGGTAGAAGTAACCGACGTCACCCGCCCCCTGGAGGGAGCCATGCGTCCCGGCCATTTTCGCGGCGTGGCCACCGTCGTCAGCAAGCTATTCAACAGCGCGCAGCCGCAAAAAGCATACTTTGGGCAAAAAGACGCGCAGCAAGTGGTGGTGGTGCGGCAAATGACGCGCGACTTGAATTTTCCCGTGGAGATTGTGGTCTGCCCCACGGACCGCGAGGCGGATGGCCTGGCGCGTTCCAGCCGCAATGTCTATCTGGACGCGGCGCAGCGGCAGGCGGCCACCGTGCTGTTCCGCGCGCTCGCGGCGGCGCGCCGGGCGCACGAAGATGGCGCGCGTCACGCGGACGACTTGCGCCGCATCATGGCGGAAACGATCAACGCCGAACCGCTGGCGCGCCTGGCGTACGCCTCCTGCGCCCACCCAGACACATTGGACGAATTGCACGGGGATGTGCGGCGCGCCTTGCTCTCCCTGGCCGTGTTCATCGGCAAGACGCGCCTGATTGATAACGTGGTGATTGGCGAGTAGCGAGGGGCAGGTGGCGAGGGGCAGGTGGCGAGTAAGATTCTGCCTTCTGCCCTCTGCCCCCTGCCTTCCACATTTACGGCAATGTGATGGTGTTCATTAACTGATTGCTGTTCAGCGGATCGAAGTGGGTATTGGGGCCGCGGGTGATGTTGAGGACGTTGAGGCTGTAGTTGCCGGGTCCAGCGTAGGGGATGAACAGGAAGACGTAGCCGTTATTGTTGGTTGTGCCGTTTACCACCTGTATGGAGCCGTCGGGACGCTGCCATGCGCCCTGGACGGCGGCGTTGGGCACGGATGCCCCCTGCTCGTTGCGCACCGTCACGCGGGCAATCACCAACTGGTTGCCGCCGACGGTGTAGGGGAAGAGATTGATGGCTTGTGCGCGCAGGCAGTTTTGCGCGCACTGGCCGACGGGCGTGAGTAGCACGGCGTCATACTGCATGGTGGCGCTGTTGTAGGCGCGCCCCACCATCTGGCGGGCGTCGTTGATGTCGGAGGTGAGGGTGATGGAATAATCGCTGAACTGGTTGATCAGCAAGTCATCAACGTGTACCAGATAGGAGGAGACCGTCATGGTGCAGGTGAGGCAGTACCATCCTTGAATGCCGCCGGGGTCTGACGATTCCAACGTTTCCCCGACGCCGACGAAATACTGGTTGTTGTTCAGGCCTTGAATCTGGGCGATGGCTGCTTCCGGTCCAATCAGGGACCACTCGGTTTGGTTGAACAGGTGCGCCAGACGCTCATTGACGCCATCGCTGGCGTTGCCGGCAATTCCATGGGCATCATTGATCGCTCGCAGTTCCGTGAACGGATAGCCGGGCGCGTTCCCCAGGTTTTCCACCTGGCTGCCCATCAGCAGTTGCGTCCCACCCACAATCCAGTTTTCCTCATTGATGGCGTAGGGCAGCGCGTTGAAACCCAGTTCCGTCAAATCCTGGCAGCCCACCCCCGGCACATAGCGAATGCCAATCTGTTGGCTGCCTCCGATGGTGCGATGCCCGATGATCACATTGTTATCGTTCAGCGCGATGCCTTCGATCACTTCGTTGTTACACAAAGCATTGAAGACGTACCCTTCCGCGCCGGGGGTCCAGAGCGCCAGGCGTTTGCCGGAAGTGGCATTCCACACGCTGCCCAGGATGAAGGCGTTGTTATTGACGTCGGCCACCTCCGCATCGGTGGCGAACGGCGGCAGGGGCAGATAGACGCGCTGCCCGGCCTGCGCGTCCCAAACCCAGCCACGATGCTTTTGGTTGGGTGTAATATAATTGCCCACGGCTGTGCCATCCTGGTTCAGGCTGGGGGCGCTGACAGACGCGCCGACGGACGTTTCCGCGCCCAGAAAGGTGATACGATAGCTAGGCGGCGTGGCCGCCGGGGTGTGCGCGGCCAGCGCAATCGTCGTTGTGAAGAGCAGCAGGAATGCCGCTAATGTAATGAAAATGCGTTTCATGAGAGACCTCCGTGTTTACACATATTCAAAGATTGGCTCTTTCTGGGGGAATGAACCACTCTTCGATAGAAACAGGTTATCAGGCAGGCGACCGTCGCATCAGGCAGCGGATCGCGCAGGCACGGGGAAGATAACAGAATGCCGATCAGAAATCGATCATTGCGCGCGAACCAAGCTGACGATGCAATTCCGTACTTTACTTCATCGACGGTCCCAAGTAGCCCTCCGAAAACAAGTTCACGTTTTCATCGGACGGCTACTGACAAGCTGTCCGCACAATTCCGCTAACTTAATTGCGGACAGACACTAATCACCGACTGACCACTTTTCCCGGAGAAGATACTATGTTGCTGACCATCGACATTGGCAATACTAATGTTACGTTGGGGTTGTACGAGGGGGAGGTGTTGGGTCCGCGCTGGCGGCTGGCTACGGATCATCAGCGGATGCCGGATGAGTTTGGGTTGCAGCTTTTGGGGTTGTTGGGGCATGGGGGGGTGTCCGTGCCGGCATTAACGGGCGTGAGTCTGGCGTCGGTCGTGCCGCCGTTGACGAGCCGGGTGGCGCAGGCGTGCCGGCATTATTTGCGGCAGGATCCGTTGGTGATAGATGCCGGCATCAAAACAGGCATTCGTCTCCGTGTGGAAAACCCCCGCGCCGTCGGTGCGGACCGCGTCGTGGACGCCGTCGCCGTCAAACACCTCTACGGTGGCCCCGCCTGCGTCATCGATTTTGGAACCGCCACCACCTTCGACGCCATCTCCCCCGCCGGTGACTACCTCGGCGGAGCCATTGCCCCCGGCATCACCATCGGCGCGGAGGGCCTGTACCAACGCACCGCCAAGCTCCCCCGCGTTGACGTGCAGCGTCCCCCATCCGTCATTGGTCGCAACACCATCCACGCCATGCAATCTGGCCTCCTCTTCGGCTATGTGGCCATGGTTGAAGGCATGGTCGAACGATTTCGCGCGGAATTGGGAACACAAATGAAAGTTTTGGCCACCGGCGGCCTCGCCGAGATAATCGCCAGCGAAACGCGCATCATCGACCAGATTGTGCCCTGGCTCACACTGGATGGCCTGCGCATCCTCTGGCAGTTGAACCGATAACAAGGAGCGAAGACTCTACTGAAAAAAGGCCAAAAACCGGGTTTTTACACATGAACCACTCTGGCAATTTCGGCCGGACACTCGAAAAACCCGGTTTTTTCAGTGAACTCAACGGTTATCCGTGAAATTTCTGCAAATTCATATCCGATTTGGAATCAGCCAGGTCTATCTGGTTTGGGACACGCGCCCCCCCTATGCTATAATTCAGGAAATTACCTCTCTTCAACGTGCCACTTACCTGATAAAGGGAGGAATTTCGGTCAACGAGTCCTCCACGGGTGTGTTATATGCCAGTTTTCCAGATCGGACACCACTCCCGTGGTCCGATTTTCCAAATCGGACACCACCAACCCGCATTCCGATTTAGCTTCGGTGTGTTTCAAATAGGTTGCTCAGGCTGCCTGCGCCGTAGGACAATTTGCCTAAATTGTCCCTTCACGGCGGAGGACAATTCGGCGAATTGTCCTACAGCAAACAATAGTCAACTGAAATGAAACACACCCTTTAGCTTCTCAATTATTTTCAACCGAAATGGAGCACACCCTGGCTGATCGTGATGTAAATGCCGGCATTTCCCTCACGCTTCGCAACGATTCACCACCATGCTTCCCGGAAGCTGTCTTGATACTACATGACTTGAATAATGAAACGGTTTGGGTCTGAAATTGAGCTTCCAGGAAGGCCCCTGGGACCATGCACCCCTGAAGCCACGTGATTACGATTGTTCTTGCTCAGAGGATCCCCTTATGTCAGGAGTAGAAATTCAACTTCAACGCATCCTTGTGGCGGAAGATGATTTTCACATACAGGACATTGTCCGGCGGGCGCTGAACGCGGAAGGATTCGCGGTTGTGTCCGCCGCCAACGGCGCGGAAGCCCTCAGGTTGATCCGTCGTCATGGCCTGCCCCACCTGGCTGTCGTCGATATTCACATGCCCGTCATGGGAGGACTCGAGTTTTGCCGTCGTGTCCTCAACTTCTGTGACCTGCCCATCATCATGCTCACCGGCGTGGACGACGAAGAGGTTATCGTCCGCAGCATTGAGCAGTACGCCGAAGACTACGTGATTAAGCCATTCCGCCCGCGCGAACTCGTGGCCCGCGTGCGCCGTGTTCTGCGCCGCATCGGAGACTTCGGGTATACGCTGGCGCCCCTTATCCACGTTGATCCCCATTTGCAGATTGATTTCGCCAACCGCAAGGCGATTGTCGCCAACGAAGAAATCATCCTCACCCCCATTGAGACCAAACTGCTCTACATTCTCATGCGCAACTCCGGGCGCATTGTCACCACGGAGTTCCTCCTCAACCGCCTCTGGCCTTTAGAGGAAGCGCAAGAAAATCGGCTGCGCGTCCACGTCCACAACGTGCGCCAGAAAGTCGAATGCGATCCCGGCCAACCTTATTACATTGTCTCCGAAAGGGGCGTTGGCTACCGCTTCCCCGAACAATTCTCCGCCGCCCAGTGATCCGCCCCGGTTATTCGCAAGACAACGTCAGCGTGCGATAAGGAAACACGTTGATCACCGTTGTGTCCATGAAAGACGTCTGATGCGCCACGCCCGCCCCATACTTGTGTACATGCCCGTGCAGCAAGTAACGCGGCTTCAAGTAGCGCATAAACGTGCGGAACACCTTGAAACCCGTGTGCGGCAAGTCTTTGTCGTCGTGAATCTCGTAAGGGGGCGAGTGCGTCACCAACACGTCCAACCGCCGCCCCAGTCGGCTTTGCGCCCACATCAGGCGCGGCAAAAAGCGAGCCACCTCCAGCGTCATTTCCCGCTCCGTATACATCAATGGATCATGTGGGCGATACCGCATTGAGCCTTCTAACCCGGCCAGGAAGCAGCCCTCCACCACCATTGCGCGGCGGTGGAGGTCAACACCTCCCTGCACGCGGGATATAATGCGGCCATCGCTGCGATGTTGCGGACCGCCATCGTGATTGCCCTTGACGTACACCAGGGGGCAGTCAAAGGCGGATACCAGGAACTCCAGGTAATAAAAAGGAAGGTCTCCGCAGCCGATTAGCATTTCCACGCCGGGAAAACGCCCGCGCACGTCACTCGCGTACAAGTGTTGCATCACGGTATCGCTGACGGCCAAAACTTTCATCACTATCAGTTCAAGAGGAAACGAAAACGGCAATAAACCTTCCCGGAAGCTCGGCTTCAGGCGAGAAGTGTCTCAAACAGCTTCCAGGAAGGGGATCGTCAGGTATCCCACTCGCGATCCTGGTTGTATGCCAGTTTGTCCAGGATAGCCTGCTCCAGATCAATGCCGGAGATGCTGGCAAGCTGCAAAAGGTACAGGGCCACGTCGGCGAGTTCGGCGGCCAATTCGTCCAGGTTAGCGGGTTCGTCGCGCCACTGGAAATGTTCCAGCACTTCAGCCGCTTCAATAGCCAGGGAGGCAGCCAGGTTACGGGGAGATTGTTGGCGGGGAGAATCAGGCGCGTACCAGCCCTTGCCGGCAACAAAGTCATGCATACGCGCTTCTAACTCTTTCAATTCCATATTAACTCAGGCGCGACGCACCCGATGGATACGTCGCGCCTCTACTTGTTTTCCGTGCAGCGCGCCGACCGGCGCATCACACCACGAGACTACATCCGCGAAGCGACAAAAGCGGCAATGTCCGCCAGACGCACGGAATAGCTCCACTCATTGTCATACCAGGTGACGATCTTCACCAGATTGCCGCCAATGACCTGCGTGGAAAGGCCATCAATGGTCGAAGATTTGGGCGTGCCCAGGAAATCGCTAGAAACGAGCGGTTCGTCCGTGTAACCCAACACCTTGCCCATCCAATCATCCCCCGCGGAAGCCGCCTTAAAGGCCGCGTTCAGTTCGGCGATAGTCGTATCCTTGTCGATTTCCGCCACCAGGTCCACCACGGAAACGGTGGGCACGGGGACGCGGAACGCCATGCCGTCAAACTTGCCTTCCAGTTCAGGAATGACCAGGGCGACCGCTTTCGCCGCGCCCGTGGTGGTGGGAATAATGTTCTGTCCGGCGGCGCGGGCACGGCGCAAGTCTTTATGCGCCAGGTCCAAAATGCGCTGATCGTTGGTGTAGGCGTGGATCGTAGACATAAGGGCGCGGCGAATGCCAAAATTGTCGTTCAGCACTTTGGCGGCGGGGGCGAGGCAGTTGGTCGTGCAACTGGCATTGGAAATGACATGGTGCTTTTCCGCATCATAGTCGCCTTCATTCACGCCCATGCAGAACGTGGCATCAACGCCTTTAGCCGGAGCGGAGATAATCACCTTTTTCGCGCCGGCGGTGAGGTGGGCCGCGGCCTTGTCGCCCGTGCGGAAGACGCCGGTGCATTCCAGCACAATGTCCACGCCCAGTTTGCCCCAGGGCAAATTGGCGGGGTCGCGTTCGGCATAGCTCTTCAACTTCTCGCCATCCACGAAGATGTCCCCATCCCGTACCTCAACCTGGCCGGGGAAACGGCCATAGGTGGAGTCGTATTTGAGCAGGTGGGCATTGGTCTCCACATCCATCAGGTCATTGATGGCTTCCACATCCAAGACACCGCGATAGTCCTCGTAAATAGCTTTATACACCTGCCGCCCAATGCGGCCAAAACCGTTGATACCAACCTTGATTGTCATTGCGTTCTCCTTGCAGATTGCGATCACCTTGCGGGCGCTCAGCGCGCCAGAAGGTCGAGGACGACGCGAGCCAGCTTGACGCTGTCGTGTCGCCACGGTTTTTGTTCATCAACCAGGTCCGCCAATAGGAGGCGGCCCTCATGGGGGTCGGATGGCTGGACATAGTGGGTTTGTCCGCCGCCCTGAGTGGGTGGAATGCTCAAATTGCTGTTGGCCAGCACCACATCGAGTGTACCTTGCGGCAAATAGCGCGTCAACGCCGCTACGTGCTGGGCCACATCATAATTATCCGTCTCTCCAGGCTGGGTGGCAAGGTTGCAGATATACGCTTTGGGTGCGCGGGCGTGGTGGATGGCTTCCGCCAGGCCGGGAACCAGCAGGTTGGGCAGGATGCTGGTGTAAAGGCTGCCTGGACCGAGGATGATCAGGTCCGCCTGGAAGATGGCCTGGAGGGCGCGGGGGTAGGGTTGGGCCGTGGCGGGTTCAATGGTCAGGCGTTTGATCCGACCGGCGGCGTGGGGGATGGCGGACTCGCCTTCTACGCGCTGCACTCGTCCCGTTTCGACATCCGCAACTTCGGCGACGAGTTTGATCTGTTCCAGGGTGGAGGGGAGGACGCGGCCTCGCAAGGCGAGGACGCGCTCGGCGGCCAGTAATCCTTCGTCGAAACTGCCCGTTATGCCGGCAAGTGCCGCCAGCAGCAGATTCCCAAACGCATGACCATGCAATTCGCCCGTCCCATTTTCGCCCGCCTGGCTGGTAAAGCGATATTGCAACAGCTTGCTCATCAACGCTTCATCCCGCGCCAGCGCCGCCATATTGTTGCGGAAATCGCCGGGCGGCAGCAAGCCCAGCTCTCGCCGCAAACGCCCGCTGCTGCCGCCATCGTCCGCTACCGTGATGATGGCCGTGATATTGTTCGTGTACTGCGTCAGGCCACGCAGGAGCGAGGCCAGACCATGCCCGCCACCAATCGCCACAATCAGCGGACCGCGCTGCCGCTGGCTGTAATGATAAAGCGAGTCGATGATTCCCTCGCCAGGCTTGCGAAACGGCGCCACGAATCGAACGCCGAGGCGACTGATGGAGAGGAGGATGATGAAGATACCGAGGACGGCAGGCAGCAGAATACGCGCCCAGATGGGCAGTGATTGCAGGGTAAACAGGTTGTACAGCCAGGAGGGGAGCCAGCCGAGGCGACGCAGGACAAGGATAAGATAAACGACGCCCATGCCGAGAATGCCGGCACCCACTCCCAACAACAGCAGCCAGCGTTTCACCCCCAATCCCACCGTCAACCAGCGCGCACGGGCGCGAAGTTGCCGTCGCAGTCCAGAAAACCATTCACTCATGTTGATTATTGTACGCGAAAACGCCCCATACGCCCTATTGCTCTTCATCGCCAGGGTACATAGAGCTTTCCTTAACAGCCCTGGTCAAACGTGTGTACTATTCAGGCAAGAGTTTTGTAGTCCGATCGTCACAACGCACCTTCATTATTGTAGATCGTAACCCGGCGCGCCCCCCGTGATAAAGCGCACAGGTCATAGGGACAAACGTCACCAGCGTTGGCGCAAGGAGCGGCGTGTGTTATCATGTCCGCGCGCCCGTCACAGGGTACGATAGCACGTGATAATCGGTCACGTAACGACTAACGCTCTCTGGAGATTGGACCAATTTCACCAGTGAAAACAGGTCCAATCTAGCTTAGCCGTTGCTCCGTGACAATAACAACCACCAACTGGCAATCTGTCTCCCTCCACTCCTGAACAAAACCATGCGCACCGTATTTTGGGATTACGAACAAAACACCGTCCAGATGATCGACCAGCGGCAACTGCCCTGGGCATTTGAAGTCGCCGCCTTTGACGACTACCACGCCGTGGCCGCGGCCATCAAGGAGATGGTCGTGCGCGGTGCGCCGGCCATTGGCGCGGCGGCGGCCTTTGGCATGGCCCTGGCAGCACGACAAAGCGAGGCCACGGATCGGGCGGCACTGCTGCGCGACCTGGAAGCCGCCGCCGCCGTCCTCAATGCCGCCCGCCCCACCGCCGTCAACCTGGCCTGGGGCGTGCGCCGCCAACTGCGCGTGGCCGCCGCTGAAACAGTGGCCGACGTGGACGAAGTACGCGCCGCCTTGCTCGCGGAAGCGCAGCAACTGGCGGATGAAGACGTGGCGCTGAACCGCCGCATGGGATTCCACGGCGCGGAACTGATCAGCGACGGGGACACCATTTTGCATCACTGCAACACGGGTGCTTTGGCCACGGTTGATTGGGGCACGGCGCTAGGCGTCGTCTTTGCCGCGCATGAGCAGGGCAAGCGCATCCATGTGCTGGTGGACGAGACGCGCCCTCGTTTGCAGGGCGCGCGCCTCACCTGTTGGGAACTGCAACAGCGGGGCATCTCGTTTGACCTGATTGCGGACAATGCCGCCGGGCATTTCATGCGCACCGGTCAGGTGAACATCGTCCTCGTGGGATCGGACCGCACGGCGGCCAATGGAGACGTGGCGAATAAAATTGGCACGTACAAACTGGCGGTGGTGGCAAAGGAGAATGGGGTTCCTTTCTACCCGGTTGTACCCACGAGTACGATTGACCTGGACCTGGCGCATGGCGACCTGATTCCGATTGAGGAGCGTGGGGCGGAGGAGGTGTTGTCTGTGTTCGGGAAGGGGATCGCGCCTGCCGGCATTTCCGCCCGCAACCCCGCCTTTGATGTCACCCCCCATCGCTACGTCACCGGCATCGTCACCGAAGAAGGCATCATCTACCCCCCCTTTGAGAAACACCTGCGCCAGGCCGTCGCCCGCGCCCAGGAAAAGCAAAAGTAATGGAAAACATTCCCGTCGTCATCTTCTGCGGGGGGCAAGGAACCCGAATGCGCGGGGGAACGCTCACCAAAAAAGAACTCGTCGAAGTCGGTGGACGCCCCATCATCTGGCACGTCATGCGCATCTTCTCCGCCTACGGCTTCAACCAGTTCGTGCTGCCACTGGGCCACGAGGCGCAGCAAATCCGCCGCTACTTCCTGCAATACGAAGCCATGACGCGCGACTTCACCGTCTGGCTGGGGAATGGCCGCCCGGAAATGGAGCCACGCCTCGTTTACCACAACGAACCGGACCATCCACCGTGGCAGGTCACGCTGGTAGAAACGGGCGTCGCCACGGAAAAAGCCAGCCGCATCAAAATGGTCGCCGCCCATTTGTCCGCGGACCGCTTCTTCGTCACCTATGGGGATGGCGTGGGCAACGTGGACCTGGCGCGGCTGCTGGCCTTCCATCGCGCGCACGGACGGCTGGCAACCGTCACCGCCGTGCAGGCGCGATACCAGTACGGCGTGCTGGAAGCGGGCGACGACGGTCAGGTGACGGAATATGTGCAGTATCCGCGTCTGCCGCACTGGATCAACGCCGGGTTCATGCTCTTTGAGCGCGCCCTGCTGGAGATGATTGGCGACGGGCCGGACGTGCCTCTGGAGACGGACATTTTCAATCGGCTGGTTGCCGCCGGGCAGTTGATGCGCTTCCAGCACGACGGTTTCTGGCGCTCCATGGACACGCTGAAGGATAGCATTGAGTTGGAAAATGTGTGGCGGCAGTCGGCGCCCTGGAAGGTGTGGTAGGCAGCCCAACATCTTCCCGGAAGCTGTTTTGAGCTTCCGGGAAGGTTTGAAAACGGGAAACGATAACCGTATGAGCAATCATTTTTGGCAAGATCGGCGCGTATTTGTAACAGGCTGCACGGGGCTGCTGGGGTCCTGGCTGACGGCGGCGCTGCGGCAGGCCGGGGCGCAGGTGGTCGGGCTGGTGCGCGACCTCACACCACATTCACAACTGGTGCGCGCGGGCGATTTCCAGCGTATCACGGTCGTCCATGGCGACGTGACCGACTATGCGCTGCTGGAACGCACGTTGGCGGAATACGAGATTGACACGATTTTTCACCTGGCGGCGCAGACGATTGTGACGATCGCCAACCGCGCTCCTCTGTCTACGTTTGAGACGAATGTGCGGGGGACGTGGCTGCTGTTGGAAGCGGCGCGACGCAACCCGACGGTCACGCGCATTGTGGCCGCCAGCAGCGATAAGGCGTATGGGGATCAGCCGACGCTGCCCTACCATGAGGACGCGCCGCTGCAAGGGCGACACCCTTATGATGTGTCCAAAAGCTGCGCCGATTTGATTTTGCAAGCGTACGCGCACACGTATGGGCTGCCGGTGGCCGTGACGCGCTTTGGCAATCTGTACGGGGGGGGCGATCTGAACTGGAATCGGGTTGTGCCGGGAACGATGCGCAGTGTGTTGTATGGCGAGCAGCCGGTGATCCGTTCCGACGGCAGCATGAAGCGGGATTATCTGTATGTGGTGGACGCGGTGCGGGGGTATATGTTGCTGGCGGAGAAAATGCCGGCATTCTCCGGCCAAGCCTTCAATTTCGGCAACAACGACCCCCTCACCGTGCGCCAGATCGTAGACACCATTATCCGGCTCTCCCCCCACCCCGATTTAGTGCCCATCATCCGCAACGAAGCGCGCAATGAGATTCAAGACCAATACCTCAGTTCCGACAAGGCGAGGAACCTGCTCGGTTGGGAAACGGCCTACAGCCTGGAGGCCGGGCTGAAAGAAACAATGACCTGGTATCGCCGGTTTTTAGCCGGTTAAAGGCGGCGTCCGTGCGCGTTTTGCTGACCGGGGGAACCGGTTTCATCGGACCATACGTCGTCCGCGCCCTGCTTGAAAGGGGGCACGAAGTGGCCTTGTTGGTGCGCGAAGATTATGCGATGGGGAAGCAAATGCCGGCATCTCTCGCCCCCCTCCGCGCACAACTTCAACTCGTCTACGCCGACCTGCGCAACTTCGTCCTGACCGCGCGCGCCCTGCGAGAAGCGCAGCCAGAAGCCGTGCTGCATCTGGCCGCCGTCGGGGCCACCGCCCCCTTCCTGCCCATCGAGACCGCCCTGCGCCACAACCTGCACGGCAGCATCCACCTCATGCGCGCCTGTTTTGCCCAGGGTGGTAGCGTGCGCAAGTTGATCATGGCGCGCACACCGGGAGAACTGAGCGGCATGAACGTCTACGCCGCCAGCAAGGCCGCCGCCTGGTGTTTCGCGCAAACATTCGCCAACGCCTACGGCTGGCCCATTCAGGGAGCCATGATCTTCCAGGCATACGGGGCGGGGCAGCCGGAGGGGGCGCTGATTCCGGCGGCACTGGCGGCAGCGCAGCGGGGGGAGGACTTCCCGATGACGAGCGGCGCGCAGGAAAAGGACTGGATATACGTCGCGGACGTGGCGGCGGGATTGGTGCGCGGCGTGGAGATGGAATTGGATGCCGGCATTTCCTTCGACCTGGGAACAGGGCAACCCACCCCCGTGGGCCACATCGTCGCGCGCATCTACGCCCTCGTCGCGCGCGGCGGGCACCCACGTCCAGGGCTTCTGCCCGACCGCCCCGGCGAAGCCGCCGCGCAAATCGCCAACGCGGCCCGCACCGCCGCGCTCCTCGGCTGGCAACCCACCTTCTCGTTGGAAGAAGGACTACGCCAAATGATCTCAGAAAAAGGTCAAAAACCGGGTTTTTACACATGAACCACTCTGGTAATTTTTGCCGGACAATCGAAAAACCCGGTTTTTTCAGTGAACTCAACTTTGGAGGTTCTGATACAGAAGAACCCTTTCAGCGCATCCGTCAATTCCAATGTTATAATCGGATGCGCCCTCAGAGAACCTCCAAGCGGACAATATGCCTATTGTCAGACCTTTCGTTTCGTGAGAAAACCTGCCTATTCTGCTTGTGGAGGCACCCGGCGTGAAAAAGCGACAGGCCCGAACTTCACCAAGATAACGAGCCTCCAACCTCGTTCGATTCGTCGAGGGAAGCTGTGGTAGATGAAAACGAAAAAGGTTGAGCCAACTCATCGGAGAGGCGTTTATCTAACCCTCCGCGCGCGCATCCTGGCTCCCTACCTCTTGTTGGCTCTGGCTGTGGCCGTGTCCATGACACTCATCGGCTACAACTCCGTCCTCAAGTTTCTGCGGCAAAATGATCAGCAGGAAATACGGGATACAGTAGACCATGCGAGCCTGCTGCTGGAGAAGCGGCTGCAACAACAGGTGCTGGAATGGCACGAACTGGCGGCCGCGCTGCCCGCCGCGGATGTCCTCCTGGCCCGATGGGAAGCGTCAACGGCAAACGACTTTCTGCTGCAAAATGGCGAGCAAACGCTTTGGCTGCGCCACAATGCCGCCCGGCCCGACGATGCCTTGCCCTGGGCGTGGGTAACGGAGGCAGCAGGCGCGGCCAGTCCGCTAACCCCGGTGACGGGCATACACGACGTGGCGGGAGAACTGGCCTGGTACGTGGTCGGACCTGTTTCGCCGGCAAATGACGCGGAAGCAGCCGGCGTCCTCATGATCAGTACGTCTTTGGCGGCGCTGGCGCGGCAGGTGGGGGAAGGTGTGAATGCCGGCATCACCCTCTACGATCCCCAAGGCACACTCCTCGCCACCACGCACCCCGACGACGCCAACGCCACGCTCCGCCTCTCCCCGACCACCGCTGCCCAGTTTAATGCCGGCAGCGCCACCCAAGAACGCCCCCTCACCGTTGCCAACCAGCCCTACACACAAATTCTGCTGCCCCTGCGCCAGACCGGAGAAAACCAGGTCATCGTCGGCCTCAGCCTGAACCGCCAACCATTCATAGACGATCTCAACAACGCCCGCGGCACCATCCTGCTCACCCTCGGCATGACGGTCATCGCCACGCTCGTCATCGGCTACGCCGCGGCCATCCGCCTTGTCCAGCCCATCGTAGAATTGATGGTCGCCTCGCAAGAAGTCGCTTCCGGCAGTTCGGATATCCGACTCAACCGCCTTTCCCAGGACGAAATCGGCCAACTCACGCAGCGTTTCCACAGCATGGTCACCCAACTGCGCCAGCGCCGCGCCCTCGAAGACCTCTTTGGGCGCTATGTCGGAGACAATATCGCCCGCCGCATCCTCGACGGCGAAGTCGAACTGGGCGGGCAGCGCATCTGGGCCACCGCCCTCTTTGCCGACATCCGCGACTTTTCCGCCTTCACCCAAAAAGGAGACCTCGGCGCTCTCCTGGACGAGCTAAACGAGTACTACGCCACCATGCAGCGGGTCATCGACGCCCACGGCGGCGTCGTTAACAAATTTGGCGGCGACTCCATTCTGGCCCTCTTTGGCGCGCCCGTCATTTGCGAAAATCACGCCGAACAGGCCGTCACCGCCGCCATGTCCATGATGGACGAACTCTCCAAACTTAATAATCAACGGCTGGCCCGCGGCGTGGCCCCCATTCGCATCGGCATCGGCGTCAACACCGGTGAGATGATCGTCGGTAATCTTGGTTCAGAAAAACGGCGCGAGTACACGGCGCTAGGGGACAGCGTCAACCTGGCGAAGCGGTTCAGCGACCTGAACAAAGAGACCCCGTTCGACACCGTCTTCGCCGGCGAAGCCACCCTGTCCGACCTGGCGCGTAAGCTCCCTTTGCAGGTAGATGACCTTGGCCCGGTCCTGGTAAAAGGAAAGGTAGAACCCGTGCGCGTCTATTCGCTGATGCACCGCACCAGGCTGGAGCAAAACGCGGCGAAAAACAACCCAAATCCCTGCCCCCTGGCTGCCTCCTGACAACCAAATAGTGGTCAGTGCATGGCTATGCCTGGCCAGAAACGTCATCCACGGCGGCTCAGGCGTGCCGCGCTTTATCGGCATGCGCCTGACAGAGATCCGTTTGCCACTGCCTCACACCTCTCTCCGTGGCTGCGGGCGCATCCGTTAACCAGGGCTTCGCTGAGGAATTGGCAGATCCGCTGAAAGGGTTCTTGCTTACCGGATAATCTGGAGATCGGACCAATCTGGCTTAGCCGTTACCTCCAAAGTTGCTTTTGCGCGAACCCTGAGTATTTTGACAGGTATTCGTCTGTCGCGGCGCAGCCGGCAAAGGACGATCCTCCGCAAACGATTACACACCCTTAGCACACCTTTAACACGATATTAAAACACGGGCGCTAAACTTGCCCCGTTGTCACCTGGGCATCAACCAGTCGGTAGTGCCCGATTCGGAAAATCGGTGTACGGAAGGGATTGTCCGATTTAGAAAATCGGACCGTGGGTCGGCAGTGCGCGATTTGGAAAACCGGGCTACGGAAGGGTTGTCCGATTGGGAAAATTCGCAAGCACGCCACGTCGCCAGCCGCCCCATTTCCAACGGTTGCCCGTCAACATCCGCGTGCTATAATCGGCTCCGTGGTTGGTATGCTGCCAGTCTTGCTGCTTGGAAACCACGCGCGTGACCAGTCTCTTCCATCGCTCATGTTCAAACCATATGCATCCTGGCAAGAAGAAGTGCGCCGCGCTTCATCTTGAGCAACCTGCCATCAAACCACCTGATTCACATGCGTCTCACCTTCGCCCCTTTGTTTTATACACCAGTATGGATAGCCGCAAAGATTCACCCCCTCGACAGACGTTACGTTTCTGGTCAAGAACGTCGTTTTGACGGCGATGGCATCTGCAGTCGCGGCAACGCTGGGGAAATCCCAGGCTTTGCATCAACAAGGTTGGCCTTATGAGTGACAGATTGATGTTCCCTGAAGAACCCGCTTTGGCCACGCCGCCAACGACGAGCCTGAGTGCCCGCATTTTTGCCGGGCGGCGCGGGCGTCGTTTGCGGGAGGCACTGCTGGCTTATTTGTTTCTGCTGCCGGCATTTGCCATTATTTTCGTCTTTGGTCTCTTCCCGCTTGCCTTCTCCGTCTACGAAAGCACCCTGCGCGGCCTCAACAAAATCGTAGGCACCTTCGACGGCCTGGGTAACTACGTCAAAGCCATTGACAACCTCACCTACGTCCTTGCCTTCTGGATCGCCCTCACCTTCATCTACCTGGCCGCGCGCCGCGTGCTGGACACCCACCAGGCTGCCGCGAAGAAAAGCGAAAGCCCATGGGCATGGGCCGCTCCCGCCATCGTCATGGCCCTCGCCCTGGGCGCAATCCTGCGCTGGGTATTTGCCCTACTGCCCGCCATGCTCACCATCCCCGACAAACTTCCCCGCGGCGAACGACTGACGCGGGAGCTTTTTTACCAGTTTGCCGGCGAGGCGCTGCGCGAACCAACCGTGTCGTCAGCGTTCACAATGGCCGTTGTTGCCTTGTTGCTGGTCGCCGCAGTCTGGTACGCGGTCTATCGGTTAAAACAACATAGCCAGCAGGACGGCCTTTATTTTTCCAAGCTGACGGAAGCATCCATTCTGCTGGTAGGTGCGCTGGCGCTGAGTGGGTTCACCTGGACGGAAATCCAGAAGGCGTACGCGGCGGCGCTGGAAGCCGGGGAATCGTTAAGTATTTACTCCCAATTGGTGACGATTAGTGCCGGCATTGTCCTCCTCATCCTCTCCTGGATTGTCTGGCGCAGCGCCAGCCACCGCTCCTCCACCACCTCCACCCTCTTCCGCCTCGCCGCCGCCGCCGCCCTGGCCACCGGCGCCTGGATACTCATCGGCGAACTGCCCTCGGCCATCGCTGCCGGCAACCGAGATTGGTGGCGCGGACTACAAGCAACCGTCTTCTTCGCCATCGGCACCATCCCCCTCCAATTCATCATCGCCCTCACCCTGGCCACCATCCTCTTCCAGGACATCAAAGGCAAAACCCTTTTCCGCATGATCTACTTCATGCCCTACATCGCCCCTCTCGTCGGAACCGCCGCCGCCTTCCGCATCATCTTTTCCGGACGCGCCGACGCCCCCATGAACGCCCTCCTCACCACCATCGGCCTCAAACCCCTGGGATGGCTCAACGAACCGGCGGGCATCATGCAACTCATCGTCGGCAGCCGCTTTGACCTGCCCACGTGGCTCGCCGGTCCCAGCCTCGCCCTCGTCGCCATCATTCTCTTCAACGTCTGGACCTACGTCGGCTTCGACATGGTTATCTTCCTCGCCGGCCTGGGCAACATCCCCAAAGAATTGTACGAAGCCGCCGCCATCGACGGCTCCGGTCGCTGGGCGCAATTCCGCCACATCACCCTCCCCCTCCTCTCCCCCACCATCTACTTCCTCATGCTCCTGGCCGTCATTGGCACATTCAAGGCATTCAACCACATCTACGTCATGCGCCTCGGTGCCGCCCTGGGCACAACCGACACAGCCAGCGTCGTCATCTTCCAGACATTCAATCGGGACACACGCTACGGATACGCCTCCGCCCTGGCGATCCTGCTCCTGATCATCATCGTCATTCTCACCGTCATCAACAACCGTATCGCCAGCGAGAGGGTGTTCTATGGCTAGTCAAGCACTTCAATCCTCTGCCCCTGCGCCGCAAATTCACCCCAAAGCGCGGCGCGTTGATATAGGCCGCGTCGTTGCCTACGTGCTGCTCGTGTTCGGCGCGTTCATCGCCCTGGCTCCCTTCCTCTACACCATCAGCGTCTCCCTCATGAACCTCACGGAAGCGAACAGCGGCGCATTTCTGCCCAAAGTGCCCCAGTGGGGCAACTACGCCCAGGCATGGAAAGACGCCTCCTTCTCCCTCTACTTCTGGAACACCGTCAAGGTCACGGCCATCACGCTCGTCGGACAAGTCATCTTCTGTACAATGGCCGCCTACGCCTTCGCCCAACTGGAGTTTCCCGGCAAAGGTTTCCTGTTTGCCCTCATCCTTTCCACGCTGCTCCTGCCCGAAGCCATCACCTGGGTCCCCAACTTCATCACCGTCTCCTGGCTGGGCAAAATCGGCCCCATTCCCTGGATCAACAACTGGCCCGCCCTGACCGTTCCCTTTATGGCCAGCGCCTTCAACATCTTCCTGCTGCGCCAGTTTTTCATGCAAATTCCCAAAGAGCTATGGGATTCGGCGCAAATCGACGGCGCCGGGCATATTCGCTACCTCTGGCAAGTGGTGCTGCCTCTCTCCCGCGCCCCCGTGGTCACGGTCATCCTCTTTGGCTTCATTGGCTCCTGGAATGCCCTGGCCTGGCCCATCCTGGTCACCACCACGCAAGAATGGCGCGTCATTTCCTACGGGCTGCTTTCCTTCCTGGACGAAGCCGGCTCGTTCTTTCAATTACAGATGGCGGGCGCGGTAATCACCATTCTGCCCATCATCCTCATCTACTTCTTCACACAAAAGCAATTTACGGAGGGCATTGCCACTTCCGGCTTGAAGGGATAAAAAAGGCCCATTCGACAATGCCACGAACATCCGTGACACAAAAGGAGGTGATGTTCAAAGCAAAAACCACTCTACGGCGAAAATGGGTAACGACATAGCCCGCTGCCTGGACCTGTCCAAGGCAATATGGGCTTCCACAAGCTCAACCCATAAGAGGGTTAATCGTTACAAAAATGGTATAATGACGACGGTTGGTGGCAGCCGGCGATATGCAAACCGCGCGGCGTACACGCCGACCTGAGGCGATAAGGACTGGCAATGAAATAAGATGCGAGTTGCATCGCCAGTTTGAAGGAGCGGGAAGGAAACAGCTCTGTTGTCTTATTTAATTTCCGCCCCTAAACTCAAATCCACTTAATTTTTGAGGAGAAGATTTCGAAATGTCCAAAAGCAAACTTACCTTGATCGTGCTACTGATTCTGGCCCTGATGCTGGTCGCCTGCGGCGGCGGCACGGCGACCCCAACAGAAGCACCCGTCGCCACGGAAGCGCCAATGGAAGAACCCACCGAAGCGCCGATGGAAGAACCCACCGAAGCGCCAATGGAAGAACCCACCGAAGCGCCGATGGAAGAACCCACGGAAGCGCCAATGGAAGAACCCATCGATGAAGTGATGGAGCCGTGCGCTCCCACGACCGATGGTTCCCTGGCCGGCGTGGACCCGCGCGGCCAAACCATCACCTGGTGGCACAACCACAGCGGTTCTCGTGAAGAAGGCCTGGCCGGCGTCGTGCAGGCGTTCAACGACACCAACGAATGTGGCATCACCCTGATTGCGGAAAACCAGGGCAGCTACAACGACATTCGTGACAAAGTAAACAGCAGCCTGAACGCCGGTGAACTGCCGGCAGCGTTGGTTGTTGGCTATCAGAATGACCAGGCGTTCTACCAACTGAACAACGGCCTGGCCGACCTGAATCCCTACGTCGATGACGCGCACTGGGGCCTCACCGCCGACGAAAAAGCCGACTTCTTCCAGAGCTTCTTCAACCAGAGCGTCCACCCCGTCTTCAACAACGAGCGTCTTGGCTTCCCGCCCAACCGCTCCATGGAAGTTCTCTTCTACAACCAGACCTGGCTGGAAGAACTGGGCTTCTCCGGCCCGCCCACCACGCCGGACGAATTCCGTGACATGGCTTGTGCCGCGGCAGCCGCTAATGGCGATGGCACGGGCGGCTACATCCTGCGCGACGACGCCTCCGCGGTCGCGGCCTGGGCTTTCGCCTTCGGCGGCAACGTCCTGACGGCTGATGGCACCAGCTACGACTACAGCAACGACGCCGTGGTACAGTCCATGACCTTCCTGAAGCAACTCTACGACGATGGCTGCGCCTACTTCTTCACCGAAGGCTTCCCCAATCCGCAGCTTGCCGCGCGCAAAGCGATCTTCACCCAGGGTTCCACCTCTGGCGCGCCGTTCTACCAGTCGGACATTGAAACCGCCGCGGCTGACGCCGGGCGCGATCCCGATGTCTGGGGCGTGGCCGCGATTCCGCACACGACCCCCGATCCAGTCCTGAACGTGTACGGCGGCGACGTCATGATCACGGCAAACAAGCCCGAACAAGAACTGGCCGCCTGGATCTTCATCAAGTACTTCACCTCCCCCGAAGTACAGGCGCAGTGGGACCAGATCAGCGGTTACTTCCCCACCCGCGCGAGCACCGAACAGTACCTGGCCGACTACATCGCCAACATCTCCTACGGTAAGCAGTATCAACAAGGCCTCGACCTGCTGCCCTACGGCGTCTACGAGCCGCAGTTGATCTCCTACCAGGGCGTGCGCGACGCGGCCCAGGCTGCCTTCAACGCCATTATGCAGGGCGCGGACATCCAGGAAACGCTGGATCAACTGACCAGCGACGCCAACGACCTGCAAGCCGAGTTGATGTCGGAAATTCAACCCTAGCAATGTAACCGGGCGGCAGCGTGGCTCACGCGCCGCCGCCCGATTTCCGTGAGCCTTCCCGGTTCACCAGGAAATCCACATCCATTAACATGAAAACGGGTCAGGGCAAATGTCCTGACCCGTTCTCTTTGTTAGCTGATGACGTGCATATGACCACACTTCCGTTCACCGCTGACTACCTCCAGGAACTGCAAACCGCGACGGATGAGATTGCCCGCGCGGCGGGGCGGTTGCTGCAAGAAAAATTCGCGCAACCGCGCCAGATTCAACTCAAAGGGGCGCGAGACCTGGTGACTGACGCCGATTTCGCGGCGCAAAAGCTGATCACCGATTTCTTGCGCGCGCGCTATCCTGAGCATGGTTTTCTCACGGAAGAGAAGGACGGCGACCTGCCCGCTGATGGCCCCGTCATCTGGGTGATTGATCCGCTTGACGGGACTTCCAATTACAGTCGCCAGCAGCCGCAGTATTGTGTGTCGATTGCGGCCATCGCCGCGGACCAGGCTCCGCTGTGCGGCGCTGTTTACGATCCCGTGCGGGATGAGCTATTCAGCGCCGCGCGCGGGCAAGGCTGCCGGCTAAATGGGCAGCCCATTCACGTTTATCCCCTGGAGGAGACGGCGGCGGCCCTGGTGTGCTTCGACTGGAACCGCCTGCCACACAAACAGGCCGGCATCCTGCGCTTGCTGGAGCAGCTTGCGCCGCTGGTGCATTCCGTGCGGGCCACGGGGTCGGCGGCGCTGGCGCTGGCCTGGGTAGCCGCGGGCCGTCTGGATGGCTATTTTAATTTTGGGCTGAATGCCTGGGATATGGCGGCGGGGCAACTCCTGATTGCGGAAGCGGGCGGGGTGACCAGCAACCTGCGCGGCGAGCCGTGGCGGCTGATAGATGGCAACTGCCTGGCAGGGGGCGCGTCGGTGCACGCCCTCTTGCGCCAGATCGCACTGTAAATCGCCAAACTTTGTCAACCGTCAGGCTTGCCAGTACAATGCGCCGCGATACGATTTGTATATGATTCGTCTGAACTGGCGAATACACTGCATCATCAAACATTATGCGCTGGCCTCCATTTAGACACATTTTTTTTGATTGCGATTCGACGTTAACAACGATTGAAGGGATCGACGTACTGGCGGAAAATGCCGGCAAAGGCTGGCGCATCAAAGTCCTCACCGAGGCCGCCATGAATGGCGAACTAGAGCTAGAAGACGTTTACCGCAAGCGGCTGCAAGCCATCAAACCCACACGGGAGCAAATTTGGGCTATTCGCCAGCAGTACAAAAGCCACGTCGTCGCCGACGCCGCCCTCGTTATCGCCACGCTGCAAGCGCTGGGTCATCAGGTGTACATCATCAGTGGGGGCCTGATTGAGCCTGTGCGCGAATTTGGCATTTTCCTGGGCGTGCCGGCAAAAAACATCCGTGCCGTGGGTGTCTTCTACAACGAACTGGCCGGCAATTGGTGGCAACACAACGAAAACGGCGATGCTCGCTACATCACCTACGGCGAAGACGCCCTCACCATCAGTGACGGCAAAGCGCAAATCGTGCGCGAATTACTGGGCAGCCAGCGTGGGCGTTCCCTCCTCATCGGGGATGGCAGCAGCGACCTGCACGCCAGCGCCGCCGTGGACCTCTTCGTCGGCTTCGGCGGCGTCGTCGCCCGCGAGCGGGTGCGCCAAGAAGCGCCCGCCTTCATTCACAGCCAGAGCATGGCCCCCCTGCTCCTCCTGGCCGCCGGGCCGGCCGCCATGCAGAGAGCCGCCACGCCAGAACACAGAGCCGCCTTTGTTAAGGCGCTGCATCTTTATGACACAGGAGCGATTTCGTTTCAAAATGAGCAACTCGACAAGAAATTCCAACAAGCATGTGAAGCTGTTCATCCCCGGCCCCACTGAGGTGCGACCGGAAATCCTGGATGCGCAGACCGAATGGATGATCGGGCATCGGATGCCGGAATGCACCGATCTGATCGGGCGCATCCGCCCCAAATTGGGGCAGGTCTTCTTTACGGAAAACCCCATCCTCATCAGCGCCTCGTCGGGGACGGGATTTTGGGAGGGCGCGGTGCGCAACTGCGTCAGCCGCAAGGTGCTCAACTGCGTCAACGGCGCGTTCAGCGACCGCTGGCGCGAGGTAACGGAAGCCAATGGCAAACCTAACGAGGTGCTGGAAGTGGACTGGGGGCAGCCTATTTTGCCGGAGCAAGTGGCGGAGCGGCTGGCAACCGGCGAATTCGACGCCGTAACCATTGTACATAACGAGACCAGCACGGGCGTCACCAGTCCTATCAAAGAAATCGCCCAGGCTGTACGCGCCCTGCCGAATGGAGACGACATCACCATCATGGTAGATTCCGTCAGCGGGCTTTCCGGGGCGGAACTGCGTGTGGATGATTGGGACCTGGACGTGGTGCTCACGGCCAGCCAAAAGGCGTTTGCCCTGCCGCCAGGTCTGGCATTCTGCTCCGTGTCGGCGCGTGCCCTGGAGAAGGCGAAAACCATCCCCCATCGCGGCTACTACTTTGATTTCCTCACACTGCACAAGTACCTGGTCAAAAATCAAACGCCGGCCACGCCCGCCGTTTCCCTCCTGTTTGCCCTGGACCGCCAGTTGGACGATATGATGGCGGAGGGGATGGAGAACCGTTTTGCCCGCCATCTGGCGATGCGCGACCACACCATTGCCTGGGCACGGGCGCAGGGTTTTACGTTGTATGCCACCCCCGGCTATGAGTCGCCGACGGTGACGTGCGTGAGCAATAACCTGGGGCTGGACATCAGCGCCCTGAATGCCTACCTGCGTACGCAGGGCATGGCGATCTCCAACGGGTATGGCTCGCGCCTGAAGAACAAGACGTTCCGCGTGGCCCACATGGGCGACTTGCGGATGGCGGACATGGAGACGCTGTTCGCGGCGATGGCCCAGTATTTGCGGGAAAGGTGATTTCTTCCATGTATCGTATCTTGATAGCGGATAAATTAGGTCAGGCGGGGATTGATCGCCTGAATGAAGCAGAAGATGTATCGTATGATTTGCGCGCGGGGGTCAGCAAGGAGGACCTGCTGGCGATTATGCCGGCATACGACGCGCTCATTGTGCGTAGTGGGACGAAGGTGGATGCGGATTTGTTAAATGCCGGCATCAACCTCAAAGTCGTCGGTCGTGCCGGCATTGGTGTAGACAACATCGACGTCAAAACCGCCACCGCCCGCGGCATCATCGTCATGAACACCCCTCGCGCCAATGCCATCGCTACCGCCGAGCACGCCATGACCCTCATGCTCGCCGTCAGCCGCCACATCGCCCCCGCCCACGCCTCCCTCCTCGCCGGCCAATGGGAACGCTCCCACTTCACCGGCACGGAACTCCACGGCAAAACCCTGGGCATCATTGGCTTTGGCAATATTGGCCGCCTCGTCGCCAGGCGCGCACAGGCCTTCGGCATGGACGTCATCGCCTACGACCCCTACGTCTCCGAAGCCGTGGCCCACGAAATGGACGTGACCCTCTTGGACCTGGAAGACCTGCTGCCCCAGGCGGACTACATCACCCTGCACGCCAGCAGCACCGCCGAAACACAGCAAATCATCAGCGCCACGGCCATTGACCAGATGAAAGAGGGCGCCGTCCTCATCAACGGCGCACGCGGCAAACTGGTGGACGAAGCCGCCCTTGCCGCCGCCCTCCGTGATGGCAGGCTAAAAGCCGCCGCCATTGACGTGTACAGCAGCGAACCACCTCCCCCGGACCACCCCCTTATCGGCCTGCCCAACGTGCTGCACACCCCACACCTGGGAGCCAGCACGCAAGAAGCACAAAAAGCCGTGGCCGTGGAAATGGTGGACCAGGTGCTGGACGCCTTGCGCGGCAATGGCATCCGCAATGCCGTGAACATGCCCTTCAGTGTAGGACCAGGCTTCGAGAAACTGGCCCCCTACATGGCCCTGGCAACCACGCTGGGCGTCTTGCAATACCACCTGGCCGACGCCCCTATCCGGCGTCTGGAGGTGGAAGTGCAGGCGGAACGTAGCGAGGAATTGGTGCGCCCGGTGGCTTCCGCCCTGCTCATGGGCGTGCTGCGGCAATTTGTAGATGGTCCCGTCAACTATGTCAATGCGCCGGTGCTGGCGGAAACGCACGACATCACGATTTCCGAATCGCATGGTCTGGGCCATACGGATTACGCCAACCTGATTTATTGCCGCGCCCACACGGAGGTGGGGCAACGCACGCTGGCCGGCGTCCTCTTTGGCGGGCGCGATCCCCGTCTGGTTCAGGTGGATGATTATCACCTGGATGCCAACCCCATGGGCACGGTCCTCATTCTGCGGAACCGTGACGTGCCCGGCGTGATCGGCCAGGTGGGCACGATCCTGGCGGCGTACAATGTGAACATCGGTGAATGGCGCATGGGACGCTTTACACCGGGCGGTGACGCGCTTTCCTTCATCAATCTGGACGCGACGCCCCCTTCTCAGGTGTTGGATGCGTTGGAAAAAGTGCCGGCAATCACCCAGGTCAAACTACTAAATTTGTAAGTCCCTCACAACTACGCCAGGAACGCCGTTTCTCAACGGAACGGCGTTCCTCAACCCCGGTTAGCCATTCAACAATTCCCCAATTCACCCATTAACGATTCTCCCCCCTGCTTTTTCAATGCGCGTCCTATTGGTCAACAAATTCCTGCACCCCGTGGGTGGCAGCGAAACAGTTTTTTTCAACGAATGGCGCTGGCTAGAAGAAGCGGGGCATGAGGTCATTCCCTTCGGTATGACCCACCCGCGCAATGTGGACAGTCCCTACCACCTTTTCTGGACGCCAACCATCAGTTACGACCAACCCACGCCGGCACAGCTTCTCTCCCTGATCTGGTCCGCGCCCGCCGCGCGCCAGATCAGCCGCCTCATCGCCCACACCCGCCCCGACGTGGCCCATCTGCATAACGTTTACCACCAGTTGTCGCCATCGATTATCGCTGTTTTGCGTCGTGCCGGCATTCCCATCCTCCTCACCCTGCACGACTACAAACTCATCTGCCCCAACTACCGCCTCTACACCCGGCAACAACCCTGCACCCGCTGCGTCGGCTCCCACCCCTGGCACGCCCTGCGCCATCGCTGCCTCAACGCATCCCTTCCCGCCAGCGGATTGGCGGCATTGGAGACGGCGCTGCACCACGCCCTGCGGGCCTACGTCGCCGTAGACCGCTTCATCGCCCCCAGCCGGTTCATGAAAGAGATGATGACGCGCGGCGGTTGGGCCGCCACGCGCATCACCGTGCTGCCCCACGCCATCGAGCCGCCGCGCCCCGCGCCCACCCCCAGAACAGACCCAACCATCCTCTTTGCCGGGCGTCTGGTGGCCGAAAAAGGGATCGAACTACTCCTGGCGGCGGCGGCGCGGTTGCCGCACATCCCCTTTTGCCTGGCCGGCTCAGGACCGCTGCGCCGGCGCGCCGACGATACCCCGGCAAACGTCACCTGGCTGGGACAACGCACGCCAGACGAACTGGCGGCGGCGTACGCGGCGGCGCGCGCCGTCGTCATCCCCTCGCGCTGGTACGAGGTATTCGGCATGAGCGCGCTGGAGGCCATGAGCCACGGCGTACCCGTAGTCGCCAGCGACATCGGCGGGTTGCCGGAAGTGGTCACACACGAAGAAACGGGGCTGCTGGTCCCGCCGGACGATCTGGCGGCGCTGGTGGCGGCGATCTCCCGCCTGTGGCACGATCCGCCAATGGCGGCACGCCTGGGTGAGGCGGCGCGGCAGCGAGTGCGGCAGCGCCACGCGCCCGCCGCGCACATGGCCGCGCTGCTGGCGCTCTTTGCCCAGGCGCGTACCCCGCAGGAGCAACCGGCGTGAACGTGGCCATCCTCGGCATTCGCGGCATTCCCGCCCACTATGGTGGGTTTGAGACGTGCGTGGACTATACGAGCCGGCTGCTGGCACAGGCCGGCATAGCCGTCACCGTCTACAACCGCAGCCAACATTTCCAGACACATCCCCCCAATTACGCGGGCGTGCGGCTGCGCTACGTGCCCCGCCCCCAACCCACCTTTCTACACACCATCGGGCACAGCCTCCGCTGCGCCCGCGCCATGTCCACCGAGGATTTCCAACTGGTCCACCTCTATGGCGTGGGCAATGCTTTTGCCATTCCCGCGCTGCGTCGCGGCGGGCGCAAGCTGGTCATATCCGTGGACGCCGAAGATTGGGCGCGCGACAAGTGGGGCGTGGTGGGGCGCAACTATTTGCTGCTGGCCGCTCGTTTCGCCGTGCGCACCGCCGACCGCATTATTGTCGATTCGCGGGCAATTGGCGACCTCTACCGGCAGCAGTTCCATGCCGGCAGCGTCTTTGTCCCTTACGGCGCGGAAACCATCCCCAACGAGGGCCAGGAATGGCTGCGACGGTTTCAGCTAGAACCGGGACGCTATCACCTCTTTGTGGGGCGGCTGACGCCGGAGAAACGCCCCCATCAACTCATCACCGCCTACCGCCACGTTCGCAGTGATATGCCGCTGGTGATCGTCGGCGACGATCCCTACGACAAAGGCTATTTCGCCCGACTTCAGGCGGCGGCCGATGAACGGGTGCGCTTCGTGGGCACGGTGTACGACGATGGCTTCCACCAGCTTTGCCACCACTGCTATCTCTATCTGACCGCGTCGGCTATCGAAGGAACGTCCCCGGCGCTGCTGCAAGCCATGGGGCAGGGCGCCGCCGTGCTGGTGAACGGTATCCCCGCGAATCGAGAAACGGTGGGCGCGGCGGGGTTTACGTATGATGCCGGCAATATCGACGATCTACGCCATCAGTGGCAAACGCTGATAAACGATCCGGCACGTGTGGCGGCGGCGCGGCAGGCCGCCGTGACCCGCGTGCGCCGGCATTACACGTGGGAAATCGTCACGGCGCAGTTGATCGCGCTCTACCGCGCTGTGCTGAGTTGACGCATTTTGCGCGAATTCTCGCCGAATTCCTATTGCACAAACACACAAACAGCTTACAATCGTAGCCTTGATTGCTCGCGACACTCTCGTTATCACACCGCTGCCTTTGCTCAATGGAATTCTGTTCTAGGTCCGGGCGCACCGTCAATTGCGGTCGGAATTTTTCATGAGTGTTGAGGAGTGGCGAACTAACAATCTGGTGACTATTCACGACCACCTTCCCGGAAGCGATTTTGATGCGTAATGAGTTGAATGACGAGACGCTTCGGGCTTGAAATCGGGTTTCCGGGAAGATTCTCCTGGTACACATACCCCTGGGGCTGAATAGTCGCATAATCTGCGCATAGGAAATCTGAGAGGTCTTCATGACCTGCCTCGGGTCTGGCGAAATCCATATGTGGTGATCGGCGTCGAGGTTTCAGCCAAACCCCAGATGTGGGGCCGGCTGGAACCACCGCCCCAAAACGCCAGGGGCCTGGACCCGACGGATTTGTTCCGTTTTTTCGCGGCCAATCTCCAGAAGATTCTCTCGTTATTACGGGCATCATGCGCATGGCGCATAGGAAATGGCAAAGGGTGTGTTTCAGATGGGTTGCTCAGGCTGCCCGCGCCGTAGGACAATTTGCCTAAATTGTCCCTTCACGGCGGAGGACAATTCAGCGAATTGTCCTACAGCAAGCAACAGTCAACTGAAATGAAACACACCCAAGGCAAAACAGGCATTTGAAGCCAGCGCGGCGAGTCGTCCCGTACAGAGTGCTGTACTAGAGTTGGTTTCCGCGGTGTCGTTCCGGTGGGGAGCGCACACCACACTGCCAGGAATATCAGAAGGCCTTGTGGAGGGTTCTTGATGAACGACGTTCTAGTTGATCGCACCAGGATATTCAGTCCTGCCGTCAAACTCATTGCTCTATCAACCGTTGTTCTGCTGGCAACGATAGTTTTCACCAATCGCTTTTTGCGGATGGATGCTTCGGCCAATCCGCCGCCCGGGTTTTATGGGCAAACGTTGCTGACGGGGCTGGTTGAACCCACTTCGCTGGACTTCACGCCGGACGGACGCATGTTTATTGTGGAACGTGCCGGCAAAGTCCTCATCCTACAACCCGGCGCGGTCGTTGTTGATCCCCAACCCCTGCTCATCCTGGACAACGTTGATCCGAACCTGATCACGGGTGGTCAGGGCGTCATCACCATTCTCGTTGATCCCGATTTCAGCAGCAACGGCTACATCTACCTCTTCTACTCCGCTCTCGCCCCCCAGCGTGACCGCGTTTCCCGTTTCACCGTAGTGGGCAATACAGCCGATCCAGGCAGCGAACTCATCATCTGGGAGGACAAATCAGACCGGGGCCGCGCCCACCTGGGCGGCGGTCTGGCGTTTGGTCCTGATGGCTACTTCTACATTTCCACGGGCGACCATCACGACAACCTCCCCGGCCCTTTCCACACCTCGCAGCGGCTGGACACTCTACGCGGCAAAATTCTGCGCATCGACCTGGATCCCCTGACACCGGGGAACAGCGCCCCCGATTGCTACGATCCCGGCACGGGCACAATCGTCAACTACTCCATTCCCCCGGACAACCCATTTAATGATGGCCCAGGAGGGAACTGCGACGAAGTGTGGGCACGTGGTTTGCGTAACCCATTCCGCATCAGTTTTGACGAACTCACCGGGCGACTGTACATCGGCGACGTTGGCGGCAACGTGGCTGCCACCGCCTTTGAGGAGCTAAATCTGGGGCAGGTCGGCGCGAATTACGGCTGGCCCTTATGCGAGGGAAGCTGCCCCAACGAACCGGATACGATTCATCCCATCTTCACTTATTCCCACTTCCCCCCCGGCGAAACGGTCGCCCGCGACGCCTCCATTACGGGCGGTTTCGTTTATCGCGGCACGCAATTTCCCGAAGAGTTCCGCGGCGCCTACTTCTTTGCTGACTACGCGCAAAACTGGATTCGTTACCTCTCCATGGACGATCAGGGCAACATCCTGGGCGAACTCCCCTTTGAACCATACGATGGATCGCTGGATGGGCCGTATGGGGACATTGTGGACATGAAAATGGGGCCGGATGGGGCCATTTATTACGTAGACATCGGCCTCAGTTTGGGCAATATCGGCGTCAATAGTCCAACTGCCGGCAAAGTACACAAACTTTCCTACGTATTAGGCAACCAGGTCCCCGTGATCACCGATCTAAACGTGGGACCAACACAGGCTATTACCGCTCCCCTCACCGTCGATTTTGGCGTCACGGCCTATGATCCCGAAGGAGATCCCCTGACCTATAGTTGGAACCTGGGAGACGGAACAACCGTAAACGTGCCCACGACCACGCACACCTACACCGAGAAAGGTGTCTACGAAGCGCGCGTGGCCGTGTATGATGGCACAAACGTCGCCCTCTCCGATCCCGTCGAGATTCTGATCGGCAGCGCGCCTGTGGTGACGATTGACATGCCCGCGCCCCATTCGCTGTTCCGCGCCAATGAGGTGATCACGTTTACGGGCACGGCTACGGACAGCGACGGCATCATTACGGCGGAGAACTTCTCCTGGAACGTCACCTTCCTGCACGAAGGACATGTCCACCCGGTGGAAGGCCCGATCAACGGCGTGACCACGGCCTCCTTCATCGTGCCCTACGATGGTCACTCCTTCTTCGACTACACCGCCTTCCGCATTGAGTTGACGGTGACGGACGCGGACGGCATCGCCACGCAGGAATCGGTCATTATCGACCCGGACAAGGTGAATATCACGCTGGCAACGGACCCACCCGGCCTGATTTTAACGTTGGACAACGAGGTGCTGCCCTCGCCTTTCACCCGCGACACCTTGATCGGCTTTGAACATCGCATTACGGCGGACGCGACGCAGTTGGTGGACAACACGCTATATGAATTTGCCGGCTGGTCGGATGGGGGCGATATGTCCCACTACATCTACGCGCCGATTACGGACACGACGTATACGGCGGTGTATCAGGTGGCTACGTGCAATGACGTGCTTGCCGGCACGGTCTATCGAGACTTCAACGCCAACGGTATCCAGGGAACAGCGGAGCCGGGGGTGGCGGGCATCACGGTCACGGCGTATGATGCAGCGGGAGCCAACATCAGCACGGTCACGGACGCAAACGGCGATTACTCGTTGGGCATCACCAACGGGGAGCAGGTGCGCCTGGAGTTCAGCGACTTGCCGCCCGGTTTTGTGACGGGGCCGGCGGGCGATGGCTCCAATACAACGGTCAGTTTTGTCACGAGTCCGCGATGCAGCGTGAATTTGGGGGTGAATGTGCCGGCACAATTCTGTCAGGTACAACCCCCGGATATTGCCACCACCCAGTTCATCGTCGGCGGACAAAGCGGCGTGGAAGTGATGAGCAATACCGTTCTCAGCTTCCCGTACAGTGCCGGCATGCAGCGCGCCGCCGTCCAGTTCTATGGTCCGCTGCCCTACGACGACCCCGCCTACACCACATTAGCGAAAACATACCAGACGGGCAGCGTCTATGGTCTCGCGTACCAGCGCGAAAGCAACACCCTGTTCGCCAGCGCCTACATGAAGCGGCACGCGGGCTTTGGTCCGGGGGATACGGGCGGCATCTACCAGATCAATCGTGACACAGGCCAGGCGAGTTTACTGGCAAACCTGAACGTGATTGGTGGATATGCCGGCAGCAACCCCCACCCCATCGGCACCAACTGGCAAAGAGAAAACGCCGCCTCCTGGGATGCCGTGGGCAAAACCGCCTTTGGCGACATGGACATCAGCGAAGACGGCAAATCGCTATGGCTGATAAACCTGCGCGACAAGCGGCTCTATAACGTCTACGTAGGCATCCCCCCGCAGCAGCCCACCGCCGCCAACGTCACCCGCTACGCCGTCGACGTGGCCCCGCCCCAATGCAATACGGGCGGACCACCCAACTACGACAATCTGCGTCATTTTGGCCTCGGCGTACACGATGGCCGCATCTACGTCGGCTCCACCTGCACCGCCCAGACCACGGGCGACCCTAACGACCTGTACGCCTACGTCTCCTCCTTCGATCCGGCCCACCCGGAAAACGGCTTCACGCTGGAACTTGGCTTCCCCCTCAACTACCCCCGCGGCTGCGTTTTTAACTTCCAGAACAACTGCTCCGACGCGGAATGGGGGCCGTGGACGACCTCCTTTAGCGTTAACCCACACGGGTCGGCCATCGGCTATCTCGCCGCCTACGATCCACAACCCGTGTTGTCCAACATCGAATTTGATGGCGCGGGCCACATGTTCCTGGGCATCCGCGACCGCTTTGGCGACCTGATGGGCTATTACACACAGCCCCCAAACGGCGGCCAGGTGCGGCTCAATGGGGATGCGGCAGGCGACATCCTGGTGGCCTGCCAGGTGAATGGAACCTGGACGCTGGAGGACAATGCCGCCTGCGGCGATCTGGGTCCGTCCCCCAGCCCGCCGGGAACGGGACCGGGCAATCCGGGCGGTGAGTTCTTCTACAATGATAATCAGCAGTCCACGCGCACGGAATTGGGACTGGGGAGTGTGTTGTATGTGCCGGGCACGGCCTATCTGATTGCCGGCATTTCCGATCCAGTGCCCTTTGTGCAGCAACCCGCCTACTCGTCGAATGCGTGGGATGCCGGCATTCGCTGGCTCAACACATCTGACGGCAGCGCCGCCCGCGATTACCGCATCTACGACACCAACGGCGGCACGGGACTGACCGACGACCTGCCCACCTTCGGCCACGCCAACGGCCTCGGCGACCTGGAAGCCCTTTGTAATCCCGCGCCCATTGAGTTGGGCAACCGCGTCTGGTACGACGCCGACCGCGATGGCCTGCAAGACCCAGACGAACCGGGAATCGCCAATGTAAGCATTGTTCTGTTCGACGTGGCGCGGCAAACCATCGTGGGCGTCACCACCACGGACGAAAGTGGCGAATACAAATTCAACCGCGCCAACGTGTTCATGAATGGGGCCACGGGCATCGAGCGCAACAAAACCTATGTCATCCTGATCGACGCCAATGATTTCCGGCCTGAGGGCTACGCGCCTGCCGGCATTCTCTTCGGCCTGATCCCCACCGTCGCCAACGCCGGTCCAGACCACATCGACTCTGACGGGGTTCCCATAGGCTCCAGCATCGGCATTTCCCTGGTCACCGGCGGCAGCGGCAGCAACGACCACACCCATGACTTCGGCTTCACCGACCCCGAACCGACCCCCACGCCCTCCCCAACTCCCACGGACACCGCCACGCCCACGATGACGCCAACGCCCACGTTGACGCCCACCGTCACGCCTACGTTCACCCCCACCCTCACGCCCACGCCCACGTTGACGCCCACCGTCACCCCCACCCCGACAGACACATCCACGCCCACCCCGACGGACACACCCACCCCGACGCCGACGGACACACCCACGTCCACCCCGACGGATACACCTACCCCGACGAACACACCCACCCCGACGGATACGCCTACGCCGCTGCCGCCTACCCCGACGCCGACGGACACACCCACCCCGACGCCGACGGATACACCCACGCCCACGCCAACCATGCAGGCCCCCATTATCCGACCAACGCGGCACTGGTATTATCAAAAGAGCGCGGGCAGTTACGCCTTCTAACAGAGGTGCGACGCACTGCCGGAGTGCGTCGCACCTTTGAAAACGCTTTGATATAATGCTCTCGGCTTGACCAAAGAGCTTGATGGTCATTCGCGGCTGCCGCAGAGTATTTCCTTCCGCTCTATCCCTTCCGCTTAATGACAAAAGTCAGGCGCGAGCCGTTACTTTGAGCATTTTTGAAAGCTTGTGGTTCAGGTAGACTTGACCACAAACAGGGCAGTTGCTTGCCTGACAAGATTCTGCCCTGCATCATTCCCAACCTGTTAGGAGAATAATGAGAAAGCAAGCAAAACCCATTCGTCGTGTACAACAGAAAAAAAAGACCAACTGGCTGATGATTGCGGGCGGAACCGTACTGGGAGCCGTCATCATGTTTGGCGCTTTGTATCTGGCGCTACGCGAACCCCCAACGCAATCGCTGGCGGCTTACTGTGAAGCCAATCCCGAGCGGTGCGAAGTATTGGGGTCCAGCGAGGCCCCTGTTAGCGTGGTTGAAGTCTCCGATTATGGCTGTCCCCACTGCCGCGACTTCAATCTGGATAAGGCGACCCCATTGGAAGGACAATATGTGAGCAATGGCACGGCAAAATGGGTTGTTGTTCCGTTTGCTTTGGACGATATTCGCCAGCCGGCGGCGGAAGCGGCGATGTGCGCGGGCGACCAGGGTAAGTTTTTTGAGTATCACCGTGCCTTGTTTGAGCTGCAAGACACGACGTTGGCCTTTACGCGGGATGGTTATTTGAGCGCGGCACAGAGCGTGAGCATACCGGATATGGATGCATTTACCCAATGCATGGACTCGCGGGAATACCGCGGCATTGTGCGCGACAACCGCAGCGCCGCCTCGCTGGCCGGCGTCTCCGGTACGCCTACTTTCTTCATCAACGACGTCAAAGTTGAAGGCAACCAACCGTTGAATGTCTTCCAACAGCGCATTGAAGAAAGCGCCACGAACTAGGAAGCCTCCTATGTACACGGAACAATGGCAGGCTCGCCTTATTCAACTCCTGTCCGTTTTTGGTATGTTTGTCGCCTTCTACTTGCTGCTTTACCACAGCGGCAACCTCATTGCCGTTTGTCCGGTCAGCGGTATTGAGGATTGCGGCAAGGTCAGCGGACCGGGTGCACCGTATGCCTCCATCGGCCCTATTCCCGTCGCGTTGATTGGCTTGCTGGGGTATGCCGGCATTTTCCTCGTCACCTGGCTGAAAGATTGGTGGCCCTGGCTGCAAGAAAACCTGGCCCCGTTGCTTCTCAGCCTGACGGGGCTTGCGCTTCTCTTCTCACTGGGTCTGACGGCCCTGGAAGTATTCGTCATTCACGCTATCTGTCGTTACTGCGTTGTATCGGCGGTCAACGTCACGATCATGTTTATCCTGGCGCTGCTGTTCCTACGCAGCGAACTTCGGGATGAGGCGGACATGTAAGACCCTTCGATTGATTGGCTCAGATTGGTTCAGCCCACCCGGTTGAACCAATCTCCACGGCCCGGCAATGGCCTTCGCGCAACCTCCAGGCTGCTCCAGGCCAACGGGGAGACATGAACCAGCAAATCAACAACAACCCCCTTCGCGGGCGATGTTGTGCCCCCTGCCAGGGATGGCGGGGCGCTTCTTCACCCGTTTTTGCTCGCGCCTGCGTCAAAGCCTTTGCAATGCCGGCACGCGGCTCCCCACACCACTTTCCGAGGAAAGACCATGAAACAAGAACTTGTCAAGAACTGGATGAACAGCAATGTTATCACAATCAGCCCGGACACAGCGCTACCTGACGCGCACCGGTTGATGACGGAGAACCGCATTCGCCGCCTGCCCGTTTTGGACAATGGCAAACTGGTAGGCATTGTCACCCTGGGCGACGTGCGCGAGGCGGAACCTTCCAATGCCACGTCCCTGAGCATCTGGGAGCTAAACTACTTGCTCAGCCGTTTGCCCATCGCCGAGATTATGACGGAAGCGCCGCAGACCGTGGGGCAAGATGCCACCGTGGGCGAAGCGGCACATATCATGATGACGCATAAAGTGAGCGGGCTTCCGGTGGTAGATAATGCCGGCATCATCGTAGGCATCATCACCGAATCCGACATCTTCCGCATGGTAGCTCAGGAGTGGCAATCGTAGCCGGAATGCCGGCATACGACATCCCTCAAAGAGGAATAAACATGGAATTTGGCGTTCCCAAAGAAGTACGCGACCTGGAAATGCGCGTCGGCCTGACCCCCGCCGGCGTGTTGGCCCTCGTCCAGGCAGGCCACACCGTCTACATAGAGCGCGACGCGGGCGCGGGCGCAGGCTTCAGCGACATCCACTATCTGCGCTCAGGAGCCAGAATCGTCTACTCCGCCGCCGAAGCCTATGGGCGCGCGGACGTGCTGGTAAAAGTCACGCGCCCCACCGCGCAAGAACACGCATTGTTTCGTCACGGACAGACCATCCTCTCCTTCTTCCACCTGCCGGTTGCCTCTCCCGACCTCTACCAGGCGTTGGTTGAGCGGGAAATAACAGCCGTTGCCTTCGAAATGATCGGCGAAAGCGATGGATTCCGCCCCATACTCTACCCCATGAGCGAAATTGCCGGCCGCCTCGCGCCCGTCATCGCCGGGCAACTCCTGATGAGTACCAACGGCGGTCGCGGTACGCTGCTCAGCGGCATTCCCGGCGTACCGCCGGCGGCGGTCGTCATCCTCGGCGCGGGCACGCTGGGATTAAACGCCGCCCGCGCTTTCCTGGGATTGGGGGCCCAGGTGACGGTGCTGGACCAGGATTTACGCAAATTGCAGCATTTGGATGAGCTGCTTGCCGGCAAAATCACCACCATGCTCTCCAACGAATACACCTTGGGGCGGGTGGTGGACTTCGCCGACGTCCTCGTCGGCTGCATCCTCACCCCCGGTCGCCGCGCTCCCATCCTCATTACCCGGCAAATGGTGCGGCAAATGCGCCCCGGCTCCGTGATCATTGACTTCTCCATCGACCAGGGCGGCTGCGTCGAAACCAGTCGCCCGACGACCCTGCGCGTCCCCACCTTTGTCGTGGAGGAGACCATTCATTACTGCGTCCCGAACCTGACCGCCTCGGTGTCCCGCACAACCAGCTACGCCATCACCAATGCCGCGCTCCCCTTTCTCTTGAAAATCGGAGAATATGGGCTGCCCAACGTGTTCGCAGAGGCGCCCGCCCTGCTCGACGGCGTAAACATCTACGAAGGCAAATTGGCTAACGTGGACCTGGCTACCGCCCTGGGTAAACCGGTGGAAGTCGATTTATCTGGCTATCGGCCCATAGGAAGGACGCGATCATGAAATGGGAAGAAATATACCGCCGCAAAGTCACCGATGCTGACAACGCCGTGGCGCGTATTCGCTCGGGAAGCCGTATCTATCTTGGCGGAGGCGCGGGCGTGCCCAAAGTGCTAATTGATGCCATGGTTCGTCGCGCCGACGAACTGCGCGACGTCGAAATCACGCACATTCTCACCTTCGCCGACGCCCCTTATGTCAAGCCGGAATACAATGATGCGTTTCGCGTCAATGCGCTCTTCATTGGCCACAATGTACGCAAAGCCGTGCAGCAAGGGCGCGCCGACTTCACGCCCGTGTTCCTTTCGGAGATTCCGGGGCTGTTCCGCAACGGGCAGCTACCGATAGACGTAGCCCTGATCTCCCTCTCCCCGCCGGACGAGCATGGCTTCTGCAGCTTTGGCGTGGAAGTGGGCACGACGAAGCCTGCCGCCGAATCAGCGCGCGTCATTGTGGCCGAAATCAATCGGCAAATGCCCCGCTGCCTGGGAGATAGCTTTATTCACGTCAGCCGCCTACACCACATTGTGGAGGTGGATTACCCCCTGCCGGAAGCGCCGCAAGGAGGCAGTTCAACGTTACATATGCAGGTGGGCGAGCATATTGCCGGCATGATCCCCGACGGCGCCACGCTGCAAATGGGTATCGGCAGCATCCCCGACGCCGTTCTGAAAAATCTCACCCACCACAAAGACCTGGGCATCCACACGGAACTGTTCTCCGATGGCGTCGTCGATGCCGTAGACTCCGGCATCATCACCTGCGCCCGCAAGAACTTCCATCCGGGCAAAATCATCGTCGGCTTCCTCTTTGGAACCAATCGCCTTTATGAGTTTGTGGATAACAACCCGATCATTGAACTCCACCCCACCGACTACGTCAACGACCCCTTCAACATCGCCCGCAATGAAAAAATGGTCGCCATCAATTCCGCCCTGGAAGTAGACCTGACCGGGCAGGTCTGCGCGGACTCGATTGGCCCCAAAATCTACAGCGGCGCGGGCGGACAGGTGGACTTCATCCGTGGCGCGGCCCGCTCCAAAGGCGGGCTACCCATCATCGCCTGCATGGCCACCGCGAAGGATGATACTCTCACCCGCATCGTGCCCATGCTCAAGCAAGGCGCGGGTGTCGTCACCACGCGCAACGACGTGCATTACGTGGTCACGGAGTTTGGCGTCGCCTCGCTCTACGGCAAAAGTGTACGCCAGCGCGCCCAAGAATTGATCAACGTGGCTCACCCCAAGTTCCGCGATGAGTTGAAATACGCGGCCCATGAACTGGGCTACCTGTAGCGTAACTGCCAGGGCAGATTGGACCAATTTTCTCTCTCCAGAGAGAGTAAGTAGTTGCCCTGTAGCAACAAAAAAGTGCGACGCATTGTAACAATACGTCGCACCCAATCACAGAAACAAGCGACGCGCGTCAAACGTGCGTCGCTTCTGTTTTTGCGTCTTTTTCTATTTCTCTAGCAAAATGCGGACGCGCCGGCCTCTACCCTCGCCGGTGCTTTCCGTGTAGACCCCATCGAAATCGCGCAGCGCCATATGAATCGCACGCCGCTCACTGGGCGACATTGGCTCCAAAGTGACGGGGCGACCCCGTTTCAGGGCTTTGCGCGCCATGCGCTCCGCCAGACGGGCCAGCGCCTGGGCGCGTCGCTCGCGGAATCCCTCCACGTCCACAACAAAGTTAACGCGCCGCTTGAGTTGATGGGCCGTCATCAGGCGCGTGATGTACTGCATGGCATCAAGCGTCTCGCCACGCGAGCCGATCAAGGCGCGCAGGTCGCGTCCACGCAAATCAATGATGTTCACGCGATGCCCAGTCACGTCATCAGGTTCCGAGAGGTGCGTTTCGATTGTTGCCTCAACCTGCAACTTGCGCAGCAGCGTCTGCCAGATCTGCGCGGCGGCCTCTGCCTCACCCTGCAACATCTCATCCGAATCCATCGCGACGATGGTGTCGTCCTCCGCATCCTCTCCCTCGTCCTCCTCCATGACGGGAAGCGGCGCTGGCGCTGGGGTCTGTCTCGCCGGCGCGGGGGGAGGCGGCGGTTTGGGCGTAGGCGCTGCCTTGGGCGTAGGCGCTGCTTTGGGCGGCTGGGGAACCGCGGCAGCTTGCGGCGTCTTCAGCCGCAACCGCACGTGCGCGTCACGTCGCCCTAGTCCTAATAGCCCCCGACTCCCTTCGTCCAAAACCTCAATAGTCACCTGTTCGCGGCTGACGCCGAGCTGCGCAATTCCACGCGCAATCGCGGCCTCTACATCTGCCCCTGTTATTTCAATTATTCCGCTTTTTGCTGACATGATTCACTCCGATTAACCAGGCCCCTTCTATTTCTTTGCTGAACGTCGCTTTCGTTTTGCTTGCGATCCGCTGCTTTTGCTGGCACGTGCTGGTGGCGCTTCCGGTTTGCTTTTGGGCATTTCCTGAGGAGTCGGCGCGGGTTCCTGGAAAGCCGCAACGGGCGTCGGCGCGGGTGATGCAGCCATCTGTCGACGCGCATAGTAACCCATGGCCACGCCGATCAGGCTGGTCAGAATCCAGTAAATGGAAAGCCCGGCGGGGAATTGCAAGGACATCACGCCGAACATGATGGGCATGGTGTATTGCATGGACTGGGTCATTCCCGCCATGGGATTTTCTTCCTGTTGTTGCTTTTTGCTCTTGTTCTTGTCGGCCGCGGATTGGGCAGGGGTAAGAACTTTTTGGCTGAAGTAGGAGCTGATGAAGACAAGTGCCGGCAAAATCAACAACGGGTCCGGTTGCGCCAGATTCAGCCAGCCAACTTTGTTCGTAATCGGCAGCAGCGACGCCAGATTAACGCCGCCATAAACACGCCCCGTTAACTCCAGCAACGACTGCGGTGTCGATCCCAAAATGATAAGAATCGCGCGATACAGCCCGATCAGGATGGGCATCTGCAGCAACAGCGGCAGACATCCCGCCAGGCTTTCCGCGGGATTGTAGCCAATCCGCTTAAACTCCTCCTGCATTTTCTGCGGATTATCCCGGTACTTCTTCTGAATCTCCTGAATCCGCGGTTGCAGCGCCTGCATCTTCATACTCGTGCGCTGCTGGCGAATTTGCGTGGGCAATGTCGCTAACCGGATCACAATCGTAAAAACGGCAATCGCCAGGAAGAAGTTATTACCCAGGAAATCATACAGCCATAGCAGGGCGTTGATCATGGGGTTGATAATTACAGTGTCGAACATGGAAATTCAGTCCGTATGTCTGGTAACCGCGCCAACTGACCTAATTTTGAGCGGCAAGCGCCGACGGTGTCAAAGGGGAACCAACAGGTCTACCCGTGGAAAGGTCATACATAAACACTAAACCTGCTGTGCCATTCATGACCACCACGAGCTTTTCATCAGCGACAACGGGGGTGGCAAAAATACGTGCCGGCGTCCGCTCCCGCCACAACTCGCTGCCATCAGCCGTGTTAAGAGCCAACAGCGTACCCTGGCGGGTCTCTACATCACCGACCTTGTCGGCGGCGGCAAAGATTACTGCATCATTGACGACAACAGGGGACGCCTGCACTTCACCCAGATCGGTGTTCGTCTTTGACCAGAGGACATCTCCCGTTTCCGCATCCAGCGCATACAGATTGCCTTCCAGGTCAGCCTCGTAGACAACCCCATCCGCCAACGTGGGACCAGACCAGGCCCAGCCGCCTGTATCCACACTCCATCGCTCTTCCCCTGTTGCCAGGTCAACAGCGTGCAGCTTGTTATCAAACGTCCCCAGATACAGCAAATCGCTGCCCACGGCGGGCGTATTGATAATCGAACCACCAAAGCTCATTTCCCATTTTTGCGCGCCCGTTTCCGCATCGAGTGCGTACAATTTCTTATCCAATGACACCACGTAGAGCGTGCCATCCTGGAAGACGGGCTGTGCCCAAATGCTGTGTCCGGCTTCAAAGCGCCATAACTCCGCGCCATTGGTGGCATCAATAGCCAGCAGGAAATTGTCCGCCGTGCCGATGTAGACGACATCATTTACCTGCAACGGCGGGGCGACGATGCGGTCGCGGGCCAACGTATCACTGGACCAGAGCAGGGTTGGCGTGCCACCATCTCCGGTTTCCAGAGCATAGATGGTTACTCTCACACCGGGGGAAAAGAAACTGCCAGGGGCGCCATAATCGCCGATAACGATACGGCTATTTTCTACGGATGGAGCGGCATAATAGCTGATGCGCGCTTCTGTTTCCGTGGGGAAGTTCCATAGCTCCGTGCCGGCAGCGATGTCAAAAGCAGCCACGCCCGCACCATAGGCCACGTAGACCACATTCTCTTGCACTGTGATGCCGGGCCAGTTAGCATTGGCGATCAAGCCGCTGCAGGCTGAAAGAATGACAGCCGCTATGATGAAAAGAATGATCGCTGGCTGTCTGCGCAGCCGTTTTTCAGTGTACAAAGGGCATCTCCATCAAGGCACCGGATCGTACCCACCAGGATTAAATGGATGGCAACGCAGAATACGTCGAACCGCCATATAACCGCCCTTCATAGCTCCGTATTTCTGGATTGCTTCGTAGCCGTAGTGGGAGCAAGATGGCGTAAACCGACAACTGGGGGGTAACGCCCGAGAGAGCGTATTTTGATACAGTTTAATGAGAAAAAGGAGAATTTGCTTCATGAGAACACACACGTTTGCGCCGCCTGGAGACGTCTTCTGCCGGCAATTTGCCATGAAAACCGCACCTTAGTGGCTGTCCATGATAGCTTGTCAGTAACCGTCCGTAAAAAGTGTGAAGTTATTTTCGGACGGTTACTTGGCCACTGTCCGAAAAGTAACTCGTGCCCCTCACGGATCGCTACTCATGCCGTTGCCATGCGCTTTTGCGCGAAGCTTCAACCACCATCGGATTTTAACATGCGTGCGCGTTGCAACAACTGCAAGACCGCGGCTTCTACCTCTGCAAAGGTAGCGGCAGGCGTTTCACGGCGAGCTATCAACAGGCAATCCCAGCCCGGCTGAATCTGGGGCAGATGCAAACGCACCGCTTCGCGCAACAGACGCCTGGCCCGATTGCGGACGACTGCATTGCCCACATGATGGCTGGCGGAAAACCCAAAACGGCTCACCGTCTCATCATTGGCATGAAACAACAAGACAGCCAGCGGATGCCGCCGACTTTGGCCTGCCCGCCGCACCCGTTCAATGTCGCGCGTGTGGCGCAAATGGTAACGTTTATGCATCCTGACAAGCGGGCTGCCGCCGAACCACGCCCACGGCTCACCATGTGCGTCCGTATCAGCCGCCTGCTCGCTTCACGTTGCGATAACTGACGGCCTTGTTGCCGTTCCAATTCACGCGCTTCACGTGTTCGTTCATGGTCACGGAAAGGCTACGACGACCACGAGAGCGACGTCGCTTGAGGACAGTGCGTCCGCCGCTGGTACTCATGCGGGCGCGGAACCCGTGGACACGTTTGCGGCGGCGAATCTTTGGTTGATAAGTACGTTTGGTCATAGCTGGCAAATCTCCAAAAAAAATAAGGGCATTGCGCCCTGTTGATGACTCAAGATTACTCAAGTTACCGCTTTGTGGCAACAGCATTCAGTACCAACAAACGGCATTTCATTATACCGGAGGGCAGGATGACGGTCAAGTCGCGTGAAGGGGTTGGGAGTTGTCGCGGATGCGTTCATTCGTTATAGTTTACGCATCCGGGGAGTGGTTGTGTCCTGGTGGATGCCCTGGTCTTCAAAACCAGTGGCCGGTTGCGCCGAGCAAGCGGCGGTGGGTTCGACTCCCATCCACTCCCGCCTACTTCTAACCATAGCGGACTCATCGTCCATGTGCATCGCACTATCTCAGAACGGGACGAGGGACGTTGCACGCCGCTGCTGGATAAAAAAACGGGGATTGAAAATCGAGGGCTCGATTCTCAATCCCCTTTCTCCCGCTTATGGCCGAAAAAAAATACGTAACTATTCACGTCTCCGAGAGATTGGACCAATTTTGTAGACATCAATAAGATTCAACCAGAGCAAATTGGTCCAATCTGGGCAGATGACCTGTATAGTCACAAAAATACAATGACGGATAGATCAGTGTGCTGCGGTTAACCGTCACCACCACCTGTGATGCCGCCACAATTGTTGGCTGAACCAGCACCAGGATCACAGGCGATCACCAGGGTCGGAGCGGCTTCGTTGTGTTCATGCGCCTGCGCTGCCGCCCGCTGCATGGCGGGAAACATCAGCATCAATGCCAGCCAGGTCAACAACAGAATACGATTAATTTTGTTATGGTTCATTGCACTATTCCCCTTTCCTCTGGATTTCCCCTCTGGCTGCGCCAAGACAGGCTCCTGGAGGCTCTTGGGAAGTTGCAATTGATGAAGCGAGCTTATCGCAAAACAAGCCGATCCGATCTTCAACCCTTGCACTTTCCCGCGACTGATGAATCATTCTTGCGGTGATCTGTGTCAGGGAGAGGGCCGTTTGCTTTGCGAACCGTCCGTTCCTGTTGCCCGACGCTAGAATCGCCCGCCGTTTGAGATGCCGGCATTCTAAAAGCCGACGATGCTCGAAATTTGGCGGGGTCCTGCGCCGGATTGCGGGCTTCTGCTTCCTGCTGCTCCTGGTTGCTTCTTATGTTCGATTCTTGTCAGATTTTGCGTCTTTTAGCTTTATTCACTCAATTTCCTCACGGCATGTCTGCCGTGACCAACCAACAGCCATGCTCACACTGGACCAACAAAACGCCCTGCGCGACCAATATCGTCGCCAACGCCCCAACTGGCAGCCGGCGACCGAGCAGTACGCCACCCTGGTACGCACCCATTTGCCGCGCGCCGGACGCCTGCTGGACCTGGGCTGCGGGCGCGGCGGCCTGGTAGAACAGTTGGCGCATCCGCTGCCACAAATAATCGGCATCGATCCTGACCTGGCTTCGCTGCGCGAGCACCGCCTGCCGCAAATGCCCCGCGCCGTCGCCGATAGCTACCATCTGCCGCTACCATCCGGCTGCGCGACCTGCGCTACGGCCAGTTGGGTGCTGGAACACATGGCGCAACCGGCGCGGGATCTGCGCGAAATCGCCCGCGTGCTACAACCAGGCGGGTGTTTCATCTTTGTCACGCCCAACAAGCGACACCCGTTGATTGCGCTCAACCGCCTGCTGGGGCGGATCTCCGGGTTGCAGCAGCAACTGGTTGGCGCGCTCTACGGACGGGCGGCAGCAGACACTTTCCCTGCCTTTTATCGCGCAAACACGGCTGACGATCTGGCGCGATTAGCCACCCAGGCGGGGATGCGTCTGGTTACGCTATTGACGATTGCTGATCCAAGTTATTGGGGATTTATGCCGGCACTTTTCCCCCTCATGTGCCGCCTCGAAGAACGTCTCCCCCCCTCCATCCAACTCCACCTCGTCGGCATCATGCAACGCCCAACTCAAGGAACGCCCACCACATGAACCTGCTTGGCCCCCTTTTCGCCTTCGTCTTCATCAACGACCACAAACGCTTCCTGGGCATCCGTCGCAGCCATCTGATTCGCCTGCTGCCCCTGGGGTTGGGTCTGCTGGCCTACGCCCTCAACCGCGCCGTTGCCCTGCTACTCATTGGCCTGTTTCTCACCCTGCTCCTCTACCTCTTCTGGAGACAGGTGCGCCGTTCTGGCTACACACGCTTCCGTCCCGATGGCGAACCGGCCCCCACGGAAAAGCAGCAACTGCCCAACGAACAGCGCATTGACATGCGTGCCACGGGCGTTTTCAGCATTGTAGACCGCGAAGACCACATGTTTCTACGCACCGCGCAGATGTGGCGCGTACCCATCGGCGACTACGCCATCATGGTCGCCATCGCCCCCAAGCGATACCGGTACGAGTTCCTCAACCGCGGCGATTTAGAGCAGATTGAATCAGGCCATCTACTGTTTGGTTCCCACCCGCTACCCACGCTGGCCATCACCTTTGGCTCCACCTGGGGGCCGCGCTACGCGCAATACCAACGCGCCTACTACGTCCATCCCGACGAGTCACCGCCCCCCATGCGCAAGACGATTTACCTCACATTCGCGGACGAGGAAACCCGGCGGCGCGTCTGGCAGAGCTTGCTGACGGACGTGCCCCCCGGCGCGTAGGGGAGGGTCAGGCCCGACGCGCGTCCGCTTCGGCGCGGCGCGCATCGGGCACGACTATGGGGTAGCGGTAGGCGCGGGCGTCGGCGCGCCCAACGTTGGCTCAACCGCCGGCGTGGGCGCTTCCGCGGAAGCCGCCGGAGGAACCAGCAGCAGCCCCAACAACCGATCAAGCGCCTCCCAGGCCGCTTCCAGGTCCCGCCCTGCCGCGGTCGGGTCGGCGGGCAAACTGGCATCGGCCAGCGCCAACCGCTCCCGCACGGCAGCCAGGTCAGCCGCCGCCGCCGCATCCGCCGCGCTCAAATCATCCACCATCGCCAGCACCAGCCGCACATCCACCTGCGCCAGGCCGGGGTTGCTCTCCGCCAGGCGCAGCCGCGCCCGCGCCACCACTTCCCAGACGCGGAAGTATTGCAGCGCCTTCAGGACGGCGGCCACTTCCTCGCTGGGTGTGGCGTATTCAGCGCGAAAGGCCATCAGATCGCTCGTCGTGTCCGCGCGATTCTGCGTCACCTGACCACCCAGGGCGTCCAGTTCCCCACCCAAGTCATCAATGCGACTGTTACTGCCGTTGAGGTCGCCTTGCAAGGCGGCAACGGAGGCATCCAGGTCGGCCGCCGCCTGCTCATTGGCGCTCACCCTGGCGGACAGTGTCGCCAATACCGCCGACTGCGCCGTTAAATCCTGTTGTAGTCCATCCAACGCCGCCGCCTGATCGCTCAAATCGGTGGCCTGGCGGGTCACGTCCAACCGCAGTTCCCGCTGCGCTTCGGCGGCGGCGTCATCCGCCTGCAACAAGCCGTCTATGTCTTGCTCAAACCCATCAATCCGCTGCGCTTGAATGTCAAATCGCCGGTTGATGTTCTCAAAGGAGCGGTTGATCTCCGCGATGGCGCGCTGGCCGCTGAAGACGAGAATAACGCCAATGGCGGAAAGGATGATGATCAACAGGACGAAGCGAATGACGCGCCAGATGCCGCGTCCCAGGCGGGTGAAGAAGCTGGGGGATGTCTCTTGTTCTTGCATAGTTATGTCTCCAAGAAGTTGAACGCCTGACAACGAAAGGTTCGTCCAAAATCAATTTTGGACTGCGCGGCAAGCCAGAACGCTTCCAGCGCATCCGTCAATTCCCGAGCGAAGCCTTTATTAACGGATACGCCCGAAGGAACGGAAATAAAATAAGACAACGAAGTTGTTTCCTTCCCGTTCCTTCAAACTGACGATGCAATTCCGTACTTTATTTGTGACTATACAGGTCATCTGCCCAGATTGGACCAATTTGCTCTGGTTGAATCTTATTGATGTCTACAAAATTGGTCCAATCTCTCGGAGACGTGAATAGTTACCTTTATTTTATCGTCAGTCCTAAGGGTTGGGCAGCGGCGTGGGGGCGCTGTCAAACGGGGTTGCCGTGGGAATGGGGGTGCGCGTGGGGGGCGGCGTGGCGCTGGGCGACGGCGGGGAGGCGGGCGCGGTGTTCGTCGGCGTGGGCGGCGCCGGCGTGGCGCTGGCGGCAGGCGTGGCGCGCTGCCGCGTCGGCGTGGGCGTGGCCGTCGTGGATGGCGCTGGCGTGGGCGTTGCGGGCGGGCCGTTCAATGAAAACAGTAAGTCCCGCAGCCCATTGAGAAAGGCGTCGAAGGTCTCCGCCGTTTGCGCCAATTGGTCCATGCGGGCGGTGAGGTCAGCGGATGCCTTCTGCAGATCGGCGATTTCCGCCTGGCCGGTCGCCAGGTCCGCCAAGACGGCTTCTTGCGTGGCCACCAGCCGATCATGGGTCGCGCCTACCCTGTCCACTTGCAGGCTGAGGGTGTCCACCTGATTTTGCAGGTTTCCGGTCGCTGTATCCAGGGCATCCAGTTCGCGCCGCAGGTCTTCCACCTGCTGCTGCATTTCCAGTTGCAGTTGACGCACCTCGGCGAAGCGACTGAGCGCGGCATAGCGCAAGCCACCGTTGATTACGACCAAAAACAAGAGGGCGAAGAGCAGGCCGAGCAAGGCGCTGAGCAGGACGATGGCAAATGTCGTGGGGCGGCGACGCGCAGGGGAGGTGGGCGACGGGGAGGGGGGCGACGGGGGGGGGAGTTGGGTGGAAGGAGGAGGCGTGCCGGCATCTTCTCCCGACAACGGCAACAATTCAATCTCCACAGGCGGCTCCGCGTCAGTCTCGTCCGCCTCCGCTTCAGGAACCGTCTCAGGGACACCCTCCACATCAGGCGCGTCGTCAGGCGTGTCGTCAGGCACATCGTCAGCCGCGTCGTCAGGCACGTCGTCAGGCACGTCCTCAGGAAGGGCAACATCTGCCGGCATCGGCATGATGGCAGGCGCGTCTCCCACAGTCAGTTGCGGTTCCCACTCCCGCACCATCTCCGCCGAAATGCCCGGAACCGCCGTCAGTTCAGTCACGTCGGTAAAGGGATGTACGTTCTGGCGATAGTCAATGATGCGCTGTGCCCGCGCGTCGCCAATGCCGTTTAGCCGCGACAGTTCGGCAAGGCTGGCTTCGTTCACGTTTATCTTTTCGTTGGGATCATTCATGGAACATCTACCTTTTCCGGATCACGGTGGGTTTGGCTCCCTATCAAGCCAGGGCGCTTTCATTGCCGGAATCACGGACAAAAATACAGGAACTATGGAGGGTCTGGACAGCGCGCTGGATGAAGGCCACATCTGGCTGGTCGGGCAGTCCGAGAACGGTGAGGTCGGCATCGGGGGCGGCGGGGAGGGCTTCCCAGAAGTCTCCGGTGAAGAGGGCGATTTGCGTTGATGCCGGCATTCTACTCAACCGCACCAAATCCCGTAAGAAAACCTCTCCCCTGGCCTTCGTCTCCTCATCCGCCACCACCATGCACAACCGGATATACCCCTTCCAATTCCGCGAAATCTGGTACGCCAACAGCACCCCCAGGTCCAGATTACTCATCCGCAGCCCCAGTTCCCACGCCGGCCCCTGCTCGCGCACCCACACATTTATCGACTGCTCGCGCCCCAAATCAATCACCGGATGCCGCCAAAAAAGCACCGTGCCAATCTGGTAAGCCGTCACTTTGGGCAGCAAATCCAGCACCGGCGCCAGATTATTCGCCCCGGCCAGCGGCAGAAACAAGATATTGGGGCGGAAAAAAGCGGAGCTAAGCACCTCCGTGGCCGCGCGTACGCCATCACCGAACGCCTCCGCTTCCAGCAGCGTCGTACGCGCAAAGACGCGGTCCACGGCAAAAGAGCGCGTCAGGTCCTGCAACGCCGCCAACCGTTCCCGCTCCCCCGGCGGATAAATGCCCAGAACATAGATGGAGCCTTGCGGCACGGTCATGGCCCGCAAGAAGCGATAACTGCCCACCAGTTCATCGGCGGAGGGGACGGGAATGAGGATGCTGGGTTTCCAGGTACGCTCGGGGGCGGCGGGCATATGGCTGGCCATTTCCGCCGCCCATTCGGCAAAGGTGAGGAAAAGGCCACTGCGCACGTCTTCCCAGGGGGTTTGCAGTTGGCGATGCTGCAAATAGGCGTAGATGCCCAGGGTGAGGATAATCGCCACGATGCTGAAGGTGGCGTTGGTGAGGAGCATCACGAACAGACAGCTAATGAGGCCAATGAAGGGAACGAGGCGTGGCAGGGAAAATGTGGGGCGGAAGCTAACCATGCCCAGTGTCTGTTCCAGGAGGACGACGGCGTTGAGCATGGCATAAGTGAGGAGGAAGAACATGGTGATCAGGGGCGCAATGGCGTCCAGTCCCCCGGAAAACAGGGCAAACGTCATGGCTACAAAGACGATGAGGGCGGTGGCGATGGTCGCCTGGCGCGGGTCGCCTTGATCAGTCTGGCGGGCGAAGAAGCCACCAAAGGGGAGGACGCCGTGGAAGCCGAGGGCTTGCATCACGCGCGGCGCGGCGACGAGGGAACCCAGGGCAGAGGAGAAGGTAGCTCCGAGAATGCCGGCAATAATCGCCCAACCAAAAAACGCCTTGTCCACCATAATCGTCAGATTACTCACCAATTCTTGCGGCGAGGCCACCCGCGCCAGCCAGTAAGCCAGCAGCAAATAGATGACCAGCGTCAAACCAATCGCCGACATCGTCCCTTGTGGAATGCCGCGGCGCGGATCCCGCAAACTGCCGCTCATGCTAATGCCGGCCATGATGCCCGTCACCGCCGGGAAGAAAATGGCAAACGTGCCCCAAAAATCACGATCGGCAAACGCGCCCCACAATTGCGGCGTAAACGCCATGCCCACGCGCCCGGCAATGGCAAAACTGCCCAGAAAAACGGAAAAAAGGGAAAAGCCAACGATGATCAGAATGAAAATCTGCACGCGCACCGCCAACTGCGCGCTGGTGTAGGCAATGGTGAAGACGAGGAAGAAGGTAACATACAGAATGATCCAGGTGGGCGCATTCGGGAAAATCCGCTGGATGCCCTCGGTGAAGGCAAAAATGTACAGCGCGGTAGAAACCGCCTGCGCCAAAAACAGCGGCAGGCCAATGCTCCCCCCAACCTCCAGCCCCAAGGATTGCGAGATGATGGAGAAAGCGCCCCCCGCGCCCACGCGGATATTGGTGGCGATCGAGGAAACGGAGAGTCCCGTGCTGACCGTGATCACGTGCGCCAATAGAATAATCAGCAGCGCCCCGCCCAGGCCGGCATTGCCCACAACCCATCCCTCACGCAAATACATGATCGCGCCCAGGATGGTGAGGACTGTAGGTACAAAGACGCCCGTGAAAGTACCGAATTTATTGTCGCCGCCATCCGCAACGCGCAGAGAATTAGACCGGGCAACCAGTTGTCGCAACCTGAACATGGATACTCCTGCGTAGACACCTCGTAGGGGGCGTTCCCAACTCGCCATTTTCGTCGGACATTTGAATCATACCGTATAAGAAACAGGTTGTCATCTATCACCTTACAGCGCGTTCATTGACAAATCCCGCCCTGAATTCTATACTGCCAACGGTTGCGACATCAATACACGGGGTGTGTCCACTTAAATAGATCAGATAGCAGGATTTTTTATGAATGGCATTTCAGCCCGGCTGGTGATACAGGCCGGTCCTAAAGCAGGGCAGATTATCAATGTCGGCGCGTCGGTACTCTCGTTTGGGCGAGAGTCTAACAACGATGTTATTTTCAGCGACCCGGAAATCTCGCGTCGCCATGCTCGTTTGATGTCTCAGGGAGATGGCTATGCGCTGGAAGACCTGAACAGCACCAACGGCACATTTGTTAACGGGCAACCCGTGCATGGCCGGGTGGCGCTGTACCATGGAGATGTGATTAAACTGGGGGAAAGCGTACAATTTCTCTTTGAGCAACCAACGGCTGCGCCTACAGGAGGGCACACCCGCCCATCGCCGGTTCACGATACGCCCGTGGATTTGCCGGCACTTCCCCACCCCGGAACCATGCCCTCACGTCCGCCGGATCTGGACCCGCTGGTGCAGGCGAGTATGGCATATCAGGCGCCGCCATCTCCGTATCGTGGCATGCCTTTGGATGTGGACATGCCCGCGCCGCCACCTGCGGCGGCCCCACCTGCTCCGCCAGTGGAGTCGCCTGCCGCGCCGCGCCGCCGCCGTCCCTGGCTGACGTGTGCGGTGGTGGCGCTGGTGTTGCTGGCGTTGTGTACGGCAACGGTGTTCTGGCTGGATGCGTACCACCCGGATACTCTGTATCGACCGTTGGAGCCGTTGTTTCGCTTGCTGGGCTTGATGAATTGACGTCAGGGCAGCCATTGGGCGAAGAAGGGGGTGAGGGAAATGCCGGCATACTCCTCCATCACCGCCTGAAATTGCGCCTGCGACGCCACCCCGCCGCCATACCGGGCAAAATAAGCGCGCAAGCCGCCGAAGAAAGCCTCGTCCCCCACGGTCTGGCGCAGCGCGTGCGCCAACATCGCCCCTTTGAAGTACGTTTCATAGCCAAACAGCGAAGCTGGCGGGGGATTGGACAGCGCGTAGCCGTTCCCATTTTCCTCTACCCTTGCGGCCACGCCCGCCATCTCCAATTCCAGCCCCTCCGGATCATCCCGATTCTCCCACATGATCTGCACGTAAGTGGCAAACCCCTCGTTGCGCCACATTTCGCCCCAGGAGTCCAGGCTGACCCAATCGCCAAACCACATGTGGGCCATTTCATGCACCATCGTGCGCCGGCCAATCATCTGCGTGGAAAGCAACACCAGCGACTGCGTTTCCATGGACACGCCGGGTAGATTGACGGTGACGTAACCATACGTCTCAAATGGATAGGGGCCAAATAGCGCGCTCATCCAGGCCAGGGCGGCTTCATTGATGCCGGCATACGCATCAAACGCCGCCACCGCATCCGGGAAGAGATAACTCCGCAGGGGCACGCCATTGTCCGCCACGCTCTCGCGCAACACATAGTTGCCCACGGCCACCGTCGCCAGGTACGTGGCCATCGGGTAATTGTGTTCCCAGACAAAGCGCGTTTGCGCGTCCAGGTCCACCGTTTCCACCAGTTCCCCGTTTGCCACGGCGGTCAGCCCGGTGGGAACCGTCAGTTCCAGGCGGAACGTCGCTTTGTCTCGCGGATGGTCGTTGGCCGGGAACCAGGCGCGCGCCCCGTCCGGCTCGGAAAAAGCAAACAGGGAGCCATCTCCCGGAAAGACAAAGCCGAGGGAGTCGGCGGCGGGAATGTAGGGGGAGTGGAAGGGGCGCGGCTCGCCGCGATAGGCGACGGTGATGGTAAACGGCGCTCCGGCCAACCGGCCAAATGGGAGGTCGATGATGATTTTGCGGTCGGTGCGGGTGTAGGATGCCGGCATTCCGTCCACCAACAGCGACGTCATCTCAAAACCAATAAAGTCAAGCGACAACTGCCGCAGCGGGTCCACCGTACTCTCCGCCTCAATCACCGTCTCCCCCATAACATAAGGCGTCGCCGGGTCCAGCGTGAAACGGAGCGTATAGCGCCGCACGTCATACCCCCGGTTGCCCAATTCAGGCATATAAGGATCGCCAATACCGCGCGGGTCATCGCCCGTGGGCGCAGGCGTGGCCGTCTCTTCCGGCAACGCGGTCGCGGTGGGCGTGGCGACGACCAGCGTGGGCGTGCTACGCGGAGGTAGCGCGGTCGGCGACGAGACGAGGGGCGCAACGGTCATCGTTGGCGGCGGCGCGGCGCGCAGGTTGCAGGCCAACGCCAACACCACCAACGGCAAAACCACCAACAACAGTCCGCGATAACACTTTCTTGTTGTTTGCATTCTGCCTCCAAGTAAAGTAAAACGGACGTCACTGCTCAGCCGACGAGTACATGTACCCACAAACCTTCCCGGAAGCTCACTGAACCAGCTTCCGAGAAGATCGGAAACCATCAGGCCCCATGATGCTTCCCCTCAAGCCCAGTCTCCGTCCTCTCGATTTTCAACCGGTCTTTCATCAAGGTCAGCGGATGTGGATGCTGCGCGATCCTTTGCGTTTGAGTCCACGGCAACTGTTTATGCCGGCGGAACTCACCCCATTGCTCATTCTCTGTGATGGTACGCGCACGCTGCCGCAAATTCACCAGGCATTTTGCGACCACCTCGGCTTTCCCGTTCCCTTCGCCATCGTCAGCGACACCTTGCGCCAGTTTGACGAGGCGTGCCTGTTGCAAAACGAGCGGGCGCAGACGGCGCGGGAGCGGTTGCTGCAACAATATCGCGCCCAGCCATTCCGCCCGCCCGCGCTGGCGGGACCTGGTTATCCCGCGGATCCCGCGACCTTGCGCACCTATTTTGCCGCATTTGCGGTGGCGGACAAGGCGGAGGATGTGGGAATGCCGGCATGGGCCGGACGCGGCCTCATCTCCCCCCACATTGATTACCCCCGGGGCGGTCATGTCTATGCGAAAACATGGGCGCGCGCCGCCGCCGCCGCCCGCGCCGCCGACCTCGTCCTCATCCTGGGCACGGACCACAACGGCGGGCAAGCCATCACCCTCACGCAAAAGCCCTACGCCACCCCGTTTGGCGTGCTGCCCACCGACACCGCCTTGATCAACGAACTGGCGGCGGCGGTGGGCGAGGATGTGGCCTTTGCCGATGAACTGCATCATCGCCAGGAGCATTCCGTGGAGCTATCGGCGGTGTGGCTGCACTACACGCTGGGCGACCGGGAACCGCCGCCCATGATTCCCATCCTGGTGGGGTCGTTTCACCATTTTGTGCAAAATGGGGGGCATCCGGCGCAAGACGCACGGCTGAACCGGTTTGTGGCCGCGCTCCAGCGGCTGACGGCGGGCAAAAAGGTGCTGGCGGTGGCGTCGGTGGACCTGGCGCACATGGGGCCGAATTTTGGCGACGATTTTGTGATGGATGAGCCACGCCGGGCGGCGCTGGCGGAGAGTGACGGACGCTTGATGGCGGCGATTATGGCGGGGGATGCGGCGGGGTTTTATGGGGAAAATGCCGGCATTCAAGACCGCCATCGCATCTGTGGTTTCGCCCCCATCTACCTGCTGCTGCGCTACCTGGAAACCACCCGGGGCCAGCAGGTCGCCTACCAGCACTGCCCCGCCGATACCGAAGACAACTCCCTCGTCTCCATCTGCGGCATCCTCCTGGCGTAGCCCGCGCCGCACCTCCGCTGGCATACAAACAACAACAACGAAAGCCTTTGTGTCGGTTGTTTCTTGCAGCCGGGTGGCGCGGTAGGTGGGAGATGCCGGCATGGGGGAGTATGCCGGCATTCTTACTCGTTGCAGATGTCATAACCGTCTTGCCAGACTACTCCTTGTGTCTTGTGTATGACAGAGTGAAAAGAGGCGTTTGGGAAATTCAAGTTCTTGATGGTGGATCTGCGATTATTAATGCACGTGTTCGCGAACAATTTGGGTCTTCAGCAAATTATGGAATGATATACCAATACG